>CAILQO010000544.1 GCA_903836285.1 uncultured Chloroflexota bacterium | reverse complement strand
CTCACCCAAGCAGGTGCGCTAGTGGCGCGCGACCGCGGTTGGTTACAAGATATCCCCTGACGCAGCCAGTGCTATCCCGTTCGGCCTTGGGTCGCTCCGCGTACGAGAACGTCAATCGCGTACAGCGATGTGCATGACGTCATGAAGACGCGCGCCGCCGTTCCGTCGCCTGCGCCGAAGCAAAGATTTGCAACTGTTTCCGGTGCAATGACTGATGGGTCGCGCCTGGACGGCGCGTGGGGCGTGATGATCCTGCCGATCAGCTCCCCGCCGACATCGAACACATGGACCCCGTCCCCTGCCGATGACCAAAGGCGTCCATCTTCATCGCAACGAATGCCATCCGGCACACCAGCTTGGATCACGCAGAAGACTTCACCGCCGTGAAGGCGACCGTAAGCATCAATGTCAAAGACCCGGACATGTGCCCGACCTGAGGAATCCGCGACGTATAGACGCTTCTCATCGGGCGAGAAGCAAAGCCCGTTCGGTCTCTCGAAGTCGTCGGCGACCGAAATGAGGGTTCCATCTCCAGGGTCGAATCGAAAGACGTGGTTCCGATCGAGCTCACGCCCGGACCCATCAGGCGGAAGCCCGTACGGCGGGTCCGTGAACCAGATCGTTCCGTCGGACCGAACAACAACGTCATTTGGTGAGTTGAGCCGCTGCCCGGAGTATCGCTCGACGAGGGTGGTTCGAGCGCCGGTGCGATCCTCTATAGCTACCCGTCGGCCCGAGTGCTCGCATGAGATCAGGCGACCAGCGATGTCGCGAGTGTTCCCGTTCGTGTTGCCGCTTGGTTCGCGGTGGATCGTGACTCCGTCGCGCATCGACCACCGATGGATGCGGTTGTTCGGGATGTCACTGAAGACGAGGTATCCGCCATCTTCTTCGGTCCAGCTTGGACCCTCAACGAACCCGAACCCACCTGCGAGTTTGTCTACGACGGTAGTCGAGCGAACGACCTTTGCGAAAGCCAGTTCATTGACGGGCACGATGGTGCCTGAAGCGTTTTCGGCCATGGTCCCTCCACTGACTGCCGTCAGAACTCACCCCTTGACTGCGCCAGACGTCAAGCCCGCAACGATGCGCCGCTGGAACACCAGCACCAAGATGACTAGCGGGATAGTGGTCGCGACCGCTGCCGCAGAGATTTCGCCCCAGGGCGTGACCGCAGCGATATCTGCACCCTCAAACTGCGCAATCGCCACTGGGGCAGTCACCTGTTCCACTTTGCTCATGAACGTCCGGGCAAAGAGAAACTCGTTCCAAGATGCAATGAAGAGAAGAATGGCAGTAGTAAACACACCTGGCGCAGCGAGGGGAGCGATCACCTGCACAAATGTCTGAACTCGGGATGCGCCGTCGACGTACGCCGCCTCCTCCAGTTCACGTGGCAGGTCGCGGAAGAAGGCGGTCAGGGTCCAGATGCACACCGGCAGCGTGAAGGTAACGCCAGGCAGGATCAGCGCAAGCTTGTTATTGATCAGGTCCCAGTCCCTGAACTGCAGGTACAGGGGACTGATGATCGCTATACCTGGAAACATCGAAACCGCTAGCACAATCGTGAGCACAATGTCCTTACCCGGGAAGCGCAAGCGGGCGATCGCGTACGCACAAATCGATCCAAGCAACAAACTGACGACAGTCACACATGTCGCGACGATCGCACTATTCATCAACGCACCTTGAAAACGTGACAAGGTCACAACCTTGACCCAGCTCGCAAGATCAATGGGTTCAGGCAAGTACGTCGTCGGACTGTAGTAGATCGCGTTCGCAGATTTCAGGCTGGTAATGACCGTCCAGTAGAAGGGCGCGAGGCACCACAACACGATTGCCACGACCACTGAAACGGTCGCCCCCCGCTGGAGCGCAGGCCCAAATGTTGAACGGGTCATCGCTCGGACTCTGCGCCAGCAACGGGAGCCCCCAACACTCTAATAAAGATGAAAGCGGATCCAAGGATCATCAGGAATGTCAGGACCGCGAGCGCAGAACCGCCTCCAAACTTGAGATCTGTGAAGATGACGCGATAGGTGTATAGGCTCAATGTCTCGGTCGCCTGCCCTGGACCTCCGCCGGTGAGAACGAACGGCAGGTCAAGCATCCGGAAGACGTCGATCATCCTGAACAGCAACGCGACCAGCATCGTTGGGCGGAGCAACGGAAACGTGATCCGCCAGAAGCGATCCCAAGCGGTCGCACCATCAATCGCGGCTGCCTCGTAGAGTTCGCCTGGGATCAGCTGCATGCCAGCGGTCAGCAGCAGCGCAACAAACGGCGTCGTCTTCCAGACGTCTGCACCGATCATCGCCCAGATCGTGAAGACCGGACTGATGATCCACGGCTTGTACGCGTCGATTAATCCAATGTCAACAAGGATTCGATTGAACACACCGTAACTCGCATGATATATCACTTGCCACATACGAGCCGATACGACAGTCGTGAGCGACCAAGGTATTAGCACCGAGGCGCGTACCAAAGCGCGACCCTTGAACGATTGATTCATGACTAAAGCGAATATCATTCCTAGTACAAATTCTGCGAGCAGCGAAGTGAACGTGATCGTGAGTGTCACTCGCAGGGCGTTCAGCCAACGTGCGTCATCGGTGATGGCATCAACGTAGTTTCCGAGCCCAACAAAGACCCACGGCGTGTTCGCGAACCGTAGGTTGATCTTCCAAAGGCTGAGCCACAGCGCGTGGCCTAGCGGGTAGAAAGCAACCAGGGCGATTACAGCCATTGCAGGCGCGACGAGAAGCGCTGCGAACCGGGCTTCGAGCAGGGCTTGAACGGAACGGCGCGGGGCACGCACTGGCGGCGCCTCAAAGTGTGGCGCAGTCGCAGTCATCGTCGGTTCGTCCTCCGGCGTCGTGAAACGGCAACGGCCGCGGGCGAACCCGCGGCCGTCCTGGTCGCTCTGGGATCTGCAGTGACCGAGGCTACCCCTTCATGATCTTGCGCATGCCGTCGGCCATCTCCTTGATCCCCTCCTCAGGCGTGATCGCCTTCGTGGTGACCTTACCGAAGACCGGTTGGATCACGTTTGCGGACATCTGACCATAGAAAGGCGTCACCGGTCGGGGCTTCAGGCTCTCAAACGTGCCCTTGAGCTTCTCCGCAAACGCATATTTAGCCTTGACGTCGGCGTCGTCGAATACGGCCGGCCTACAGGGCGGTACACCCATGGCCAGGTAACGAGCCTTCTGTTGGGCCGGTGAGGTGAACCACTTGATCGCCTCGCCCGTCGCGTCAGGGTTCTTCGAGAACTTTGAAATCCCGAGGTTCCAGGTTCCGAGGCACCCGGGACCAGCCTTGTCGCCCTTTTGGGAAGGCAACGGCACAACGTCCCACTTGCCTTTGATCTTCGAGTCGTCGCGGTCGTTCTGGGTCAGGCCGGACGTCCACTGACGGCAGAAAACTGCCTTGCCCTCAATGAAAGGATTCTGTGCGTCCGCACCAGTCTTGTACCCGAGCGCACCTTCCGGGAGAATCTTGTCGGTGTACATGAACGAGAGTAGGCGCTTGAACGAATCGACGCCTGCCGTGCCCTTGTCGAGCGTGACCTCAAGTTTATCGTCGGTAAGGTCACCGCCGTACCCCCAGAGGTACTCCATCCAGATAATGATGCCGCCTTCGGTTTGGGACATCTGTGCGGAGAAACCGGCAATGTCTGCCGTCTGCAGCTTCTTCGCCTGCTCCAAGAGCTCGTCGTACGACTTGGGAGGTCCCTTGAACCCGCCTTGTTCAATCAGGTCCTTGCGGTAGTACAGCCCAGGACCATTGTTGTACCAAGGCACTGCATACAACTTGCCCGAATACGTCGCGCCGTCAAGCGTCCCCTTGAAGAACTTGGACTTCTCGTCTGGCATGAGGACCTTGTCCATGTCCAAGGTCCATCCGGCGGCAGCGAACTCAGGCACAAACGGAACATCCATCGAAACAAGGTCAGCCGCGGGATCCTTGGCATTCGCGACCAGGATAAACTTGTCGCGCAAGTCGGACGTCTGCTGTCCCTGCTCTTGATAGTCAATCGTGATCTTACCGCTTGTGCTCTTGTTGAACTCTTCGACTTGCTTGGGCGTGAACGCGGTGGTGTCGCGCCCAGCGAACCACGTGATCTTTACTGGCTGAGCAGCGGGCGCCGCAGCGGTGGTCGGTGCGGGAGCAGCGGCGGCCTTCGTCGGCTCAGGTGCCGATGCGGCGGGCGCCTTTGTTGGCTCCGCCTTCGCGGCCGGGGCAGCGGGCTTCGCATCCTCACCACCGCACGCCGCGGCAGCGATCCCGGCGGCAACTGACGCGAACGTGGCGAGTTGGCGCCGACGCGTCATGCCAGCAATGACCTCCCCAATAGACATGCGAATACCCCTTTCTTGGCGTGAAGCGATGGCGAGCACCACAGACGACCTCGATTTTCGTGTCGATCCAGTTGCGATACGTGCTTTGCCTGATGTCAGTGTACGTTACGAACCTGAAGGCACGGTGTTGATCGGTGCGATCCGGACGCCAAGGTCCGCAAGGGCCCTCGCACTCACGGGTGATGGCGCGCTCATCAGCAAGTCGCGCGCTGACTGGTTCTTCGGAAACGCGATGGCGTCACGAATCGATGGTGCACCTGTCAGGATCGCGACGATGCGGTCGAGACCAAGCGCTATGCCCCCGTGCGGTGGCGCGCCGAACTCGAACGCGTCGAGCATCGTACCGAACTGCGCTTGGATCTCCCCGGCGGTGTAGCCCATGAGATGGAAGATCTGCTCCTGAAGTGACCGTGTGTGGATCCGGACACTGCCTCCTCCGATCTCGAACCCGTTGCAGATGATGTCGTATTGCTTAGAGAGTGCGGCGCCAGGTTCAGTATCAAGAAGGTGAATGTCTGAGTCCTTTGGACCGCAAAACGGGTTATGGGTAAACGTCCACGCGCCACGCTCCGCGTCGTGCTCAAGGAGGGGGAAGTCCACCACCCACGCCATCGACAGGACGTTCGGGTCAGCAAGCCCGAGCTTGGCGCCAAGGTGGTCACGCAGTCGGGAGAGGGTGGAATTGACCACCGGTTCGGCGTCCGCCACGATTGCGATTAGGTCGCCGTCGCGTGCACCGGTTGCTTCAATCAGGCGAGCCATAGTCTCATCGCCAATGTGCTGCCGAAACGCGCTGCGCACTCCGTCCGGGCCCAGCGCGGCCGTGGCAAGGCCCTTGGCACCGAACGTCCTCGCAAGTTCTGTCAACGCGTCAACCTCCCGGCGTGACCAGGACGCGCCTTGCGGAACAACGACCGCCTTAATCTGACCACCATTTGTTGCGGCCGCCTTGAAGACGCCGTAGCCGGAGTCGCGCAGCAACGACGTAACGTTCACCAGCTCTAGCCCGAATCGAAGGTCCGGTCGGTCACTGCCGTACCGTTCCATCGCATCTGCATAGGAGATTCTTGGGAACGGTGTCGACTGGATCTTCTTCGGCGAACAAGCGCCGATCACTTCGATCAGCATTGCTTCGATTGTTCCCGTGACGTCCAGCTCGTCGACGAACGACATCTCGAGGTCGAGTTGGGTGAACTCTGGTTGCCGATCGGCACGTGTGTCCTCGTCCCGGAAGCACCGAGCAACCTGGAAGTATCGATCCATCCCGGCAACCATCAGCAGCTGCTTGAACTGCTGGGGTGCCTGCGGCAGGGCGTAGAACTCACCCGGGCTGAGCCTGGCGGGCACGAGGAAGTCCCTCGCTCCTTCCGGCGTACTCGCCGTTAGGATCGGCGTCTCAATCTCCAGGAAGTCACGCTCGTCGAGGAAGTCCCGAATTCGCTTGATCAGTCGGTGTCTCAGCACGATTGCATCGCGGAGCGGCGTGCGTCGCAGGTCGAGGTACCGGTACTTCAGGCGAAGTGACTCGTCGATGAAGCTGTCCTCGTTGATATAAAACGGTGGGGTCTTGGCGGAGTTTAGGATCGTCACCCGCGAAACCACCACCTCAATCGCTCCAGTTGTGAGGTTCGGGTTCGCGGTCCCCTGCGGTCGCCCACGAACAGTTCCCTCGATCGACACCACGAATTCATTGCGTAGCGCTGATGCCACGGCATGCGCGGCGAGCGACACGTTCGGATCGAATGTCGCCTGAGTCAACCCGTATCGGTCTCGGAGGTCGACGAATATCAGCCCCCCATGGTCCCGTCGGCGATGCACCCACCCTTGAAGGATCACGGCGCTGCCCACATCGCCCTCACGCAGAGCCCCGCACGTGTGCGTGCGCTTGACGGGCATCGCCGTAACTCCAAGCAGGTCTGCCGTCGTCTCACTTGAGGCCATCGTTGCTCCTACGGAGCCGACTCCAACGTCGGCGATCCGACTGCCGGTCAGGTTACCGGTGTAGCGGGCGCACCCCTCCGCGCTACCTCACCAGAATCGCG
>CAILQO010000543.1 GCA_903836285.1 uncultured Chloroflexota bacterium | reverse complement strand
GTCAGCGGCGGCGCGCTTACCTTGCAGGCTTCAATCGCGTAGCGGCAGCGAGGATGAAAGTGGCAGCCCGGCGGGGGGTTCGAGGCGTCCGGCACCTCCCCTGCCAGGAAGATGCGCTGGCCTCGGTGCAACGGATCCGGAGTCGGCACCGCAGAGAGCAGCGCCTCCGAATACGGGTGTCGCGGGCCGAAGAAGAGGTCGGCGGTGGGAGCCAGCTCGACGATGCGCCCGACGTACATCACGGCGACCCGCGTGCTGACGTGCTGCACCACGGAGAGGTCGTGGGCCACGAACACGTAGGTCAGGCCGAGGCGAGCCTGTAGGTCCTCCAGCAGGTTGAGGGTCTGCGCTTGGATGCTGACGTCGAGTGCCGATACCGGCTCGTCGCACACCACCAGTTGGGGCTCAAGCGCGATTGCCCTTGCAATGCCGACCCGCTGGCGTTGCCCGCCTGAGAACGCGTGCGGATAGCGTTCCATGTACTCGGGGTGGAGGCCGACCAGGCGCAGCAGCTCGGCGACACGGTCTTCAAGTGCGGAGCCCGAAGCAACTCGGTTCACCAGCAGCGGCTCGCCGATGATGTCTCGCAACGTCATGCGCGGGTTGAGCGAGCCGTACGGGTCCTGGAAGATCATCTGGACATTGCGGCGCACGTCTCGAAGCTCGGAGGACGAGGCGGTCGGGATGTTGACCCACCCAAGCTTCCGGTCGCGAAAATGGATGCTTCCGCCGGTCGGGTCATAGGCTCGCATGACCAGGCGGCTTGTCGTTGTCTTCCCGCATCCCGACTCGCCGACGAGTCCGAGCGTCTCGCCTTGGCGGACGGTGAATGACACCCCGTCGACCGCCTTCACGTGGCCGACGACCGTTGACCAGAAGCCTTTCCGGATGGGGAACCACTTCTGGAGGTCGCGCGCGACGAGAAGGTCGCCTTCGGACGCGCCGGCAGGCACGTCGCCCTTCATCGCGGTGGCGGTCGCCATTACGAGACCTCCCCGGCGCGGCTGCATCGCACCCAGTGGCGCGGCGCCACCTCCCGGTACTCGGGGGTGTCGCAGGTGCCGGGAACATAATGGCGGCAGCGGGTGTGGAAGGCGCACCCGGGTGGAACGCTGAACGGGTCCGGAACCATCCCTTGAATCGCCTCAAGTCGTTCGTGGGCGCGGCGCCCGAGTCGAGGCATGGATCGCAGGAGGGCCTGGGTATACGGGTGCTGTGGCGCTCGGAAGAGCTCGGTGACCGGCGCCCTTTCCACTTGGCGGCCCATGTACATCACGACGACCTCATCTGCGATCTCCGCGATGACGCCGAGATTGTGGGTGATGAACTGGATTGCCATCCCGTTCTGTTCCTGCAACCCGCGAACGAGGTCCAAGATGACAGCCTCGGTGGTGACGTCGAGGGCGGTCGTCGGCTCGTCGGCGATCAGCACGCTGGGGTTGCAGGCAAGCGCGATCCCGATGACCGCGCGCTGGCGCATGCCACCTGAGAGCTGGTGCGGGTAGCGGTCGAGCACCGCATCCGGGCGCGGCAAGCCGACCTGGCGCATGACCGCTTCGGCGCGCACACGCGCGCCGTCTTTTGACGCCCCGGTGTGCAAGCGGATCACCTCGGTGATCTGGTGGCCGATGGTGTGGATCGGGCTAAGGGCCGACATCGGCTCCTGGAAGATATAGGCGATCTCATTACCGCGGATTGCGCGGATCTCCCTGCCCCGGGGGTCAAGGCTGGTCAACTCGAGGTTCGTGCCGTCGCGCCGGGTCAATGTGACGGTCCCGCCGACGTTCTTCCCGGGTCGCGGCACGATCCCGAGGACCGACTGGGCGGTCACAGACTTGCCGCAGCCGCTCTCGCCGACGATTCCAAGGGTCCGCCCGCGATGGAGCGTGTAGCTGACGCCATCGACCGCGCGAACCGTCCCCCCGGTCAGCGTGAAGTGCGTCTTGAGGTCGCGCACGTCAAGCACGACTGGGGTGTCGAGCGGGCGGGGTGCGGTCGCTTGGCCCACGCGTGCGGGCGGATCGATCAGGTCGGTCGCCATCGTCACCGTCCGTACGGGTCGGCGGCGTCACGGAGGCCGTCACCGACGAAGCTGAATGCGAGGACGATCAGGATGACCGCCGCGCCGGGGATGAGGAGCCACGGGAAGAGCGCCACGGTCTGGATGTTCTGCGCCTCTTGTAAGAGCACACCCCAGCTGATGACCGGCGGACGCAAGCCGAGTCCGAGGAAGGACAGCGATGTCTCCGACAAGATCATCCCGGGCACCGCAAGCGTGATGCTGGCAATGATGTGGCTCGCGAAGCTCGGGACCATGTGCCGGAAGATGATCCGGGCCTCGGAGCAGTTCGACAGGCGCGCGGCGAGCACAAAATCCTCTTCTCGAAGCGCGAGGAACCGACCTCTGACTACCCGCGCCAAGCCTGTCCATCCAAGGAGCGAAAGGATGATGGTGATGCCGAAGTAGACATAGTCGGGTGGCCATTTCGGCGGCATCGCGGCGGCGAGGGCCATCCAGACCGGGATCGTCGGCAATGACCGGATGAACTCGATGACCCGCTGAATGACCGCGTCAAGCCATCCGCCGTAGTAGCCGGAGACCCCGCCAAGCAGTATGCCGAGGATCAGGCTCAGCGATACCCCGACCAAGCCGATTGACAACGAGATGCGCGCACCGTAAGCGATCCTCGAAAGCATGTCGCGTCCGAGACGGTCGGTCCCGAGCAGGAAGAACGGGGTGTTCGCGGGTACGTCCTTCCCGAGCCCAAACAAATGGATATCGGTCTCCCAGAGTCCCCACATCACGTACTTCTCGCCCCGCGCGAAGAACTGGATGGGATACCGCTTCGTCGGGTCCGCCACGTACGTCACGCGCAACGTGTCCGCATTCCTTGAGCTTTTCAGCCCGAGCGCGTACGGACGGAACGAGAAGTTGCCGTCCTTGTCCGCGAACTCGATCGTCTGCGGCGGTGCGTATCGGTACAGGTTGGAGATCTTGTTCGGATCAGACGTGGCGATCGCCTCCGCGAACGCCGCAACGAGATAGAAGAGGATCACGATGACCGAGCAGACCACGGCGAGGCGGTGACGCCGGAAGCGCCACC
>CAILQO010000542.1 GCA_903836285.1 uncultured Chloroflexota bacterium | reverse complement strand
GGTTGCCGCTTTTCGCGGATCGCACCGACGACATCCTGCAGCTGGTGGGCGTGGAAGTTTGGTAGCCCCAGAGTGCCTTGGGCGAGTGCTTCGTCGATTGACAGCCCTGACTCGCCCGGGATTGTCCAAATGTCGTTCGACCCGACATCAGATGGCCCGGTAACGCCTCCTCGGCGTTCGGGCGGGATCTCCCAGCAGTCGAGGCTGGTCGTGGCTCCCGACTCACCGACAATTGAAACGCCATGGATCCGGCGGGGTGGGTTCATGGACACCGTTCCCTTGATGATCCCAAGGCCGCCCGACTTGAACCGGATCACCGCAGCTGCGTTGTCTTCGATCTCCACGTATGGGTGGTTGACGTTCGCCCAATACCCGAAAACCTCAACCGCCGGCCCGGCGTACCAGAGAAGGAAGTCGATATTGTGGGGCGACTGGTTCATCATGACCCCACCGCCTTCGGTGTCCCAGCGACCGCGCCACGCGTCGCGACGGTAGTACGCCTCGTCGCGCCACATTTCGCAATAGGACTCGCCCATAACGACCTTGGAGCCGAGCTTGCCGTCGTCGATCGCACGCCGGATTCGCTGTGCCGCTGGGAACCATCGTCGCTGGGACATCGATGACAGCAGCGTCCCGTACTTCGCCTGAGCTTCGAGCACTCTGTCGGCGTCGGCCAGGGAAGCGGTCAGGGGCTTCTCGACGACGGCATGGATCCCGCGTTCGGCAGCGAGGATGACCGGATCAGCATGCTGCGGGTGGGGAGTGCAGACGCAGATAACATCGATGCCCCCGGCGTCAAGCATCGTGCGAGCTGACCCGTAGGCGTGCTCCGCGCCCCACCGGTCGGCAAACGCATGCGCACGGGATTCGTCAACGTCCGCCACGGCCACGATATTTGCATCGTTCGGCAAGGCGGCGAGGCCAACCGCGTGTGCGTTCGCAATCCCACCGGTCCCAACAATGCCGAAGCGTATTCGCGAAGCCATTCGCTCTCCCGTGGCCTTACCGTCGCTCGGTCGGGCCGCGCCGGATGGTACTCCGGAGGGGAAGAACACGCACGCGGGCGACCGATACGAAGTGATCGCACCGGCTACCATCTGGTCGCACGCGGCCTTCTGGCGCGTGAGGGGCCGGTAGCTCAACGGTAGAGCAACGGACTTTTAATCCGTTGGTTGTGGGTTCGAAACCCACCCGGCCCACCGCTTTCAACCACGTGAAAGGCCAGACAAGCCATGGCCCGTCAGATCCTTGGGATCATGACCCGTCATATCGACCGCGGGTCCATCGAAGAGGTCGCGGACACTGTCGCGGCGCACGGGCTCGGCACGGTTCAGCTGAGCCTAGAGTCTTCTGGGCTTGAGCCAATGCCTCCGCGAATTGAATCCGTTGACCGTCGTCGGATCGCGATGGCATTTCGACGTGCAGGTGTCTCCATTGCGGCCGTGTCTGGCACGTTCAACGTGATCGACCCCGATCGCGAATTGCTCCGGGCAAACCTGCTGCGATTTGCTGTCGTCTGCGACGCCTGCGCCGACATTGGCACTGCCGTCGTGACCACGTGCACCGGTACACGGAATCCGCATTCGATGTGGCGGGCTCATCCCGGAAACCAATCGCAAGACGCTTGGGCAGAACTCGTCGACATCACCGGCGAAATGGCTTTGGTCGCTGAGCGCGCAGGCGTCGTGATGGCGTTTGAGCCGGAGACGGCGAACGTCGTGGACACGCTCGAACGGGCGCAGGCACTCATCGAGGCAGTTCGATCCCCGGCGCTCGGCGTAACGTTCGATCCCGCGAATTTCTTCTACCCCGCAGACCTACCGCGGATGACGGATGTCATTCGGGAGGGGTTTTCTCGTCTCGGCCGGTATATCGCTCTGGCCCACGCCAAGGATGTGATCATGCCTCCGGACGGGGGCTCGCACTGCCGCTACGTGCCTGCCGGCCGGGGGCTTCTCGACTACAACACGTACCTAACCCTCCTGAGCGAGTCCGGGTACACGAACGGACTGATCCTGCACAGCCTTTCCGAAGCCGACATCGACGGCGCTACGCAAATGATCTCGACCTTGGACTCCGGCCGAAGCCTCGATCCCACTGAATGAGTCAGGAAGTGGGTGCCGGAGTAGCCGACGGCGAGCAAACCCGGGCGGCCAAGTTGTGGGCTTCGCTGCCTGCGTTCGTACGTGCGCGCGAGTGGGACGACGCTGTCCGCGTGGCTTGGCTCGCCGTGAGCGGGGCCGACAACCAGCCCCGCGACGCGCCACGCGCGCTCGCCGCAATGAGTCTGGAACTCGAACGGGCTCGGCAAGCGCTGTTGGATTTGCAGGGTCCCAAGCCGACGCCAGACTCACACGGCACTAATGGCACTCAGGTGTGGTACCGCGCGGCCGCCACGCTTCGGGTCGCGTCAGTCTCGCACGCCGAAACGCTGAGAGCCGCCCAACAGGGCGAACGGGCATTGCGACTTGCATGGAGTAAGTACACGACAGCGCGCGGCAACCGCCCGTACATCGCGGCGCTGTGGAGAGCCTGCGTCGCGCTGGGCGCACGCGAGCCTCACCGCAGTGACGAATGCGGTGGGGATTGAAGAGCGACGGAGCCGATGGTGGGACTCGAACCCACGGCCTGCTGTTTACGAAACAGCTGCTCTACCACTGAGCTACATCGGCACGTTTCGGATGATACCGAATGGACTGAATCGGCTTTGAGGCAGATGGCAGGGGCACAACAGCAGCCTGATCGAGAGAAGGTCCGCGGCGTCCAACGCGTGACGCACCCCAGCCATTCGTGATAGGTTACCGGGCACGCGCCGCAAGGCGCCCAGCGTGGCGTGGCTTTCCCGAGCCAGAGGGTCTCAAGGGCTGTTGGGTCCAGGGTTTTAGTTAAGGAGGCGGCTACCGTGGGGGAACTATTCTCATCGTTGCTATTGCCAATGGCGGTCGGCGCCGTGGCTTCAACCGTCCCAGACGATGCCCAAATGAAGGTGACATTGGGGTCGGTCATCGGAAGTTTGATCGTCGGCATTATCGCGACATTGTCGTTGCCGCTTGGTGCCGCACTCGGCATTTATCTCAATGTTTCCAAGAAGTTTGTTGCCATTGTCATGGCATTCGGGGCGGGCGCGCTGATTCAGGCGCTTGCGGTCGAGCTTGCATTCGGCAGTGCTGAGCACCTCATCGTCACCGAGAAGATGCCATGGGGCATCGGCTGGCTTTGGGTCGCGATGGGATTTACTGTCGGTGGGCTGGTGTATTCGGGAGCAAATCTGGCGCTTGACAATATGGGTGCCGCAATGCGTAAGGCGGCGACAGCACGAAACTACGTGAAGCGTCTCCGTCGCGAGAAAGCAACGGACATGCTGGTTCAGCTGTCTGGCAGCGATCTCTTTCGAACGTTGCCCGCGGGAGACTTGGTAAAGCTGATTCATCACGCCGAAACCCGCAGGTTGAAGGCAGGCGAGTTGGTTTTCAAGGGTGGGGACATTTCAGACGGCGTCTACTTGATTGAACACGGGCACGTGAAGTTTGAGCCGACCGCGCCCGGTGGGATGGACGGGAATTACGGGCCGGGACACTGCTTCGGCGAACTCGAGTTGCTCACGCGGGAGTCGCGTCAGGAGACCGCTACGGCGCAGGACGAGGTGCAGCTCCTGTTCATACCGGCCGACGACTTTGATGCGGTAATGGCTGCGTCGCCCATGTTGCAGAACGCCGTCGACGAACTGGTCATGGTCCACACCCACGGCACATTCAACATCGAACACCATCTCCGCCAACAAACACGAAGCTTCGACCAGAAGGAGTGGCTCAAAGCTGGCGTCGAAGCGGTCCATGTCACCCATGAGGAAGCCGCGCACCATGAGTCCGAGGAGGGCCACGGCTCGCCCCTCGCCATCTTCATGGGGGTACTGCTTGACGGCATCCCGGAGGCAATCGTTCTGGGCGCGGCGTTCACGACGTGGGCGACGTTTAATCCGACGTTCCTCGCAGCCGTGTTCATGGCGAACGTGCC
>CAILQO010000541.1 GCA_903836285.1 uncultured Chloroflexota bacterium | reverse complement strand
GGATGGCTGCCGTGTGGGCGAGCGACTCGCGCCGGGGTAAAGGGGACCCATGGCCCCTCTCCCCTGGCAGCGGAGGTGGGGGCGCAGGATGCGTGGGGGCTGCCTCCTCCCATACGACGTAGGGGAGGGGGGCTGGGGGGGTTAGGCCGGTGCTCCCGGGGATGGAGGGGGATTCGGCCGGGCTTGTCGATCCAAACCACACCCCGTCGTACACCATCGCCGCGCCCATTCCAGCCACCTGGGCGATGGCGGTGCGCACGTCGGATTCCTCAGCGGACCACCAGGCGATCACGGCGAGCCCAGACCACGCCAGCCCCCGGAGGCCAACCGTCGCGCCACGCACCGCGCTACCCCTCCCGGCGCCGTCGACCGCGCCAAGGAGACCACCAGCCGCCATGAACAGCGCGAGCGCCCCGAGCAGCGCGAGCGGTGACGCGGACGGGCCGAGTAGCTGGAGCAGCACGTTGGCCACAGAGACGGGTGTCCACTGCATGACGGCCTGCGCGACCGGCTCAAGGGCCGTTGGGGCCTGCAGGATCGCCCCGGCCATGGAGGTCAACAGCGCCCCACCGACCGCACCGAGCAGGCCACGCCGATACCCGGCCCGCACCAGTTCACCGGCGCCGGTCCCGAGGCCAGAAGCGGTGGCGATGTGGCGCAACCAACTGGCGGCGCGAGCCCGCATCGAGGGGGCCATGAACAAGAGCATCGCCTGCACCACCAGGAGATTCGTGAGCAGGAAGAAGACCGCTTCCTCGAGCGGCAGGCCGCCGATCAGGATCCCTGTCGAACGGTCCGGGGCGATGTGCCAGATGCCGTCACCAATGGCCAGACGGTCCGCGAGGCAGAGGTACACCGTGGAGGCGGCCGTCGCGCCAAACCACGCCGTACGGTGCGCCCACAGCTCACGCCACCCAAGGGCGATCTGGAGAAGAATCACCGGCAGCGCCCAGCCAAGCTCAAGCACCAGATACGTGGCGTGCCCGAACATCGCGTCGTTCGCCTACTTCTGGCCGCGGTTCCCCACTCCCGACGCGCTGGGGGAGGGGTGCGATTGGGGCGCAGGACCTTGTGCAGTCGCATGGCCGGCGGGAAGGAACAGCAGGAGCAGCAAGCTCGTGAATGTCGTCTGGAGGACGAAGAAACCGTACTCCTCGAGCGGCACCAGCCCGATGGTTGGTCCCCAGATGCGACCGGGCGGGTAGCCCCAAACCCCTTCCGAGATGATGAAGTGATCCCAAGGTCCCGTGTACGTGACCGCTAGGAAAATCACGACGGGTAGGCCGCGGAACCACCATCGACCGACGCGTCGGCGCACAGCAAACGCAAGGACGCCGACTGGAACGAGCACAAAGGTGAGGAGGAACTGGGCGTACGTCATGCCATCGCCTGAGCGCCCGCCCGCCGCGCAACAGTCACCCCGCGCCCAGACGACGGGGGCAACCCGACATCGACGAGCGCACAATTCGCCGCGATGGTGCCGGCGAGCAGTGTTCCTGGGATACCCGCCCCCGGGTGGGTGCCTGCCCCCGCTAGGTAGAGGCCTTTGACGTCCTCGGACCGATTGTGTGGCCGAAACCACGCGGACTGCAGCAACACCGGTTCGATCGAGAACGCAGCCCCTCGCTCAGATCCGAGCAAGTCGCGGAACTCCACTGGGGTCCGTGCTCGTTCCAAAACGATCGCGTCACGCATGCCGGGCATGCCCAGCGTTGTCTCCATGGCATGGATGACTTGCTCGCGCATCGCCGGTGCGTGTCGCTCCCAGTCAATGCGCCCGTCAAGGTGGGGGACAGGTGCCAGCGCGTAGATCACCTCTCCGCCGGGTGGGGCCAAGCCCGGTTCGGTGCGCGTCGGGGCGTGGACGTACAAGGCAGGTTCCCGGGGCATGACGCGCCGGTCGAAGAGGTCGCCGAGAACGCCCGGGAAGTCGTTCGGCATCAAAATCGTGTGATGGCGCAAGTGCGGATACTGGCGGTTGAGGCCCAAGTAGAGCACGTAGCAACTCATCGAGAGCTTGAGACGGTCAAGCCGCGCGTCGGACCACGTGCGGCGCCACTCTGGGGCAACGAGGCGCCGGTACGTGGTTGGCGGGTCAGCATTGCTGACCACAACTTCGGCCGGCCATCCCCGTCCATCTGCGGTTCGGACCCCCATCGCGCGCCCGGGAGGCGACACGATGATCTCGGTGACCGGATTGCCCAGCTCGACCTTGCCACCGAGCCGCTTGAACAGCCCGATGAGCGCCTGGATCATCGCGAATGTGCCGCCCATCGGGTGGTACACCCCCCCGACCTGCTCGAGGTGCGGGACGATGGCGTAGACGCTTGACGCGCGAACCGGATTGCCGCCGATGAAGAGCGGATGGAAGCTGAACAGGATTCGCAGGCGCGGGTCCTCGAAGTACTTCGAAACAAGCGAGTACACCGACTGGTCGGCGCGAACCTTCGCGAGGTCAGGCACCACGGCAAGCATGCTGCGCAGCGACGAGAAGTCAGCGGTGCCCAGTTCCTCGAACGCCCGCTGATACAGCGTCCGGGTGTGCGCCAAGAACCGCTGGTGCGCCGCAGTTGCGCCGGTCTCGAAGCGCTCGAGCTGTTCCCAGAGTGCGGGGCCAGACGTCCCGTAGTCGATCATTGAGCCGTCGGCGAACTGAACCTTGTAGAACGGCTCAAGCGGCACGAGGCGCACGTGGTCCTCCATGCGTTCGCCCCCGAGTGCAAACAACTCCGCGATCAGGTCGGGGGCAGTTATGAGTACCGGACCCATGTCGATCGTGAAGCCCTGCTCCTTGATGATGCCGGCTCGCCCCCCGGGGTCGTTGGTCGCCTCGATCAGCGTCACGTCGAGGCCGGCAGCTTGGAGGCGAATCGCCGCGCCGATCCCGCCAAACCCCGCGCCGATGACGACGGCCCGCCGTCCAGTGCGCGGTCGGGGAGTCTGCGTGGCTTCCAGCATGGCGGTCCCTCTCACACGGCACAGGGGCGGTAGTGGGCCACGTCAGCGCACCGACCGGATCGTTCCCGTGAAGACTTGGATCGACCCAAGCGTAACGGAGGCCCGGATCAGCGCAGTGATCTTCTGCAAGCGGGAGGTTCGGGCGCGGCGCGTGAGCACGTCGTATCCGTTCACCTCGATTTGCCTGAGGATTGCGCGATAGAGCCGGCCGGCCACAAGAATCGGGAGGCGAACGCGCGCGGGAAGCAGGCCAACGCCGGCGAGGCCTTCTACGTACCACGCGCGAGCCTGCTCGATGTGCTCACGGAGGACGCCCTCAAGCGCTGGTGACACCGTCGCGCGGTCGAGGTCCGACAGGTCAACCCCGTGCGCCTCAATAGCGTCAAGCGGGAGGTAGAGCCGGCCCCGACGCCAGTCCTCGCCGACGTCGCGGAGGATGTTTGTGAGCTGCATCGCGAGGCCAAGCCGTTCGGCGCGTTCGAGTCCCTCCGGCGACGTGACGCCAAGCACATGCGCCATCATCAGGCCGACAGTACCGGCGGCCGCGTAGCAGAATGCGCGCAACTCGCTGGCATTGCGGATGCGCGTGCGGGTTGCGTCGGTGCGAACGCCTTCGACAAGCTCACGCAAGTGGAGAACTGGGATGTGGTGGCGCGCGACGACGACTGCGAGCTCCTGCGCGAGTGCCTGCGCGTCGACATCGATCTTCGGCGGCACCGGCGGGGTCGTTGGGAACACTTCGCAACGTCCGAGTGCGTCGAGCCACTGAAGCCAATGATCAAGCGCAGGGACCGCGACCTCCGCAGGCAGCTCGTCGGCGAGGTCGTCAACAACGCGACAGAAGGTGTAAAGCACCGCGACCGCATGTCGTTCCTGCG
>CAILQO010000540.1 GCA_903836285.1 uncultured Chloroflexota bacterium | reverse complement strand
GAGAAGTACAGCTCACCGTCGGCCTGCAGACGCGGATTTCGGTTCAAGCGCAACGTGTCCGAGTAGGTTCCCAACGCCGGCATTGGGGTCGCCGTCGGAGTTGGCGTCGCGGGCGCAGGGCCAGTCGCCGACGCCATCACGCCCCGCGGCAACATCGTCGAGGTAATCCCAAACTTCGCGTCCCACTTGGCCGGGTCAACGACGAACTCGCCGTAGTTATCGCCGTTGATGCCAAACAACTCCACGTCCTTGATCGACTGGATATGCAGCAACGTCGGGGCCGCTTGGTTCGACTCCCACTTCACTAGGTAAATTGGGTCGGCAATCTTCAGCAACCCCGACGACAACCACGGCGACCCACGACGCAGCTGCGTCAACTCACCGAGGTCGACCTCCCGTTGGGTCGACCACTTGACGTCGCGCCCGGCAAGCGCCCGGGTGTCGCCCGCCCAATGCAACACGCCGTCGTTGTCGGCCACCCAAATATGCGGTGTCCCGCGCAGCGAGACGACCCCGCCAGGCACGACCGCCGATTGCGCCGAGACCATCCCCGCCGCCGCGCCAAGCGTGACGGCAACCACGGCGGCCGATGCCACCATGTTCCGAAGCCCGCCCATGCCATGCCTCCCGTGGCACGGTGCAACCGCGCCATGCGCCCGCTTCAGCGCTTTCCTAAAGTTTCCAACGGCGGCCGCACGACCGGCGGCGCAAACCACCACCAATGCGGTGACGATTCCCTATTAACACTCGCGCCCTGCCCCGTGATGGCCGCACCCGACATACTTCCGACCTTGGGCGAGGCCGCACCTTGCCCACCACGAGCACGAACATGAGCCAAGCACCGACGCCCGACGGTACGCCGTCAATGCCGCATCCTGCCGACCGCCACGACCTGATCCGCGTCCATGGCGCGCGCGTCAACAACCTCCGCGACGTCAGCATCGAGATCCCGAAGCGCCGCCTCACCGTCTTTACCGGCGTCTCCGGGTCCGGCAAGAGTTCGCTGGTCTTCGGCACCATCGCCGCCGAGTCGCAGCGCCTGATCAACGAGACCTACAGCGCCTTCGTGCAGGGCTTCATGCCCACACAGGCACGCCCAGAAGTCGACGTCCTCGATGGCCTGACGACCGCGATCATCGTCGACCAGGAGCGCATGGGCGCCAACGTCCGGTCGACCGTCGGCACCGCCACCGACGCCAACGCCATGTTGCGCATCCTCTTCAGCCGCCTTGGGCAACCGCACATTGGGTCACCCCAAGCCTTCTCGTTCAACGTCGCCTCGGCCCACGGGTCCGGCGCGATCACCGTCGAACGCGCGGGCAGCAAGGCGGAGGCCCGAACCTTCTCGATCGTCGGGGGCATGTGCCCACGGTGCGAGGGTATGGGCACCGTCTCGGATGTCGACCTCACCCAACTCTTCGACGACTCGAAATCGATCAGCGAGGGGGCGATCACCATCCCCGGCTACAAGGTCGACAGCTGGTGGACGGTCGGCATCTTCACCGCCTCCGGCTTCCTCGACCCGAATAAGCCGATCCGCGAGTTCACCAAGACCGAGATGCACGACTTCCTCTACAAGGAACCGGTCAAGGTGAGCGTCAACGGCATCAACCTCACCTACGAGGGGCTGGTCCCCAAGGTGCAGAAGTCGTTCCTCTCCAAGGACCCCGACTCGCTGCAACCGCACATCCGCGCGTTCGTCGACCGGGCCGCCACCTTCACCGCCTGTCCCGACTGCGGCGGCACCCGCTTGAGCGAGGCGGCCCGTTCGTCGAAGATCGCGGGGATCAGCATCGCCGACGCCTGCGCGATGCAGATCAGCGACCTCGCCGAGTGGGTGCGTCGCCTCGATGAACCGTCGGTGGCACCGCTCCTCGTCAAGTTGCTGCACACCCTCGAGTCGTTCGTGCAGATTGGCCTCGGCTACCTCTCGCTCGACCGCTCCGCCGGTTCGCTCTCGGGCGGCGAGGCGCAACGCACCAAGATGATCCGCCACCTCGGGTCGTCGCTGACCGACGTCACCTACGTCTTCGACGAACCAACCATCGGCCTCCACCCGCACGACATCCAGCGGATGAACCAGCTGCTGCTTCAGTTACGAGACAAGGGGAACACCGTCCTCGTGGTGGAACACAAGCCCGAGGCAATCGCCATCGCCGACCATGTCGTCGACCTTGGCCCCGGCGCCGGGAAGGCGGGTGGGACCGTCTGCTTCGAGGGAAGTGTTGCCGGGCTACGGGCCAGCCCCACCCTCACCGGGCGTCACCTCGACGATCGCGCCTCGCTCAAGCCGACCGTGCGCACACCGAAGGGCACCCTGGAGATCCGGGGCGCCAAGACGCACAACCTCCAGAACGTCGACGTCGACATCCCACTCAAGGTGCTTGTGGTCGTCACCGGGGTCGCTGGGTCCGGCAAGAGTTCGCTGATCCACGGGTCCATCCCGGCCGGTGCCGGCGTGGTGTCGGTCGACCAGTCGCCGATCCGCGGGTCGCGGCGCAGCAACCCGGCCACCTACACCGGACTTCTCGACCCGATCCGCACCGCCTTCGCGAAGGCGAACGGGGTGAAGCCCGCCCTCTTCAGCGCCAACTCCGAGGGCGCCTGCCCGGCGTGCAACGGTGCGGGCGTGATCTACACCGACCTTGCGATGATGGCGGGCGTCGCCACCACGTGTGAGGAGTGCGAGGGGAAGCGGTTCCGCGCCGCGGTCCTTGAATACCGGCTCGGAGGGCGCAACATCAGCGAGGTCCTGGCGATGTCGGTGACCGAGGCCACGACGTTCTTTGGCGTCGGCGAGGCACGCACCCCGGCGGCGCACGCCATCCTGCGCAACCTCGACGACGTTGG
>CAILQO010000539.1 GCA_903836285.1 uncultured Chloroflexota bacterium | reverse complement strand
GGCACCATCATCGACGCGGTCAAGACCCTTGGGCGCGTGGTCGCCGCACAGGAGGCCGACCTTTCGTTCCGCAACACGGGGCGCGTCCGTGACGTCCATGTGCAACCCGGCCAGCTTGTCCAGGCCGGGCAGGTGCTGGCTGAACTAGACCAGAGCGACCTGCCGTGGCAACTGGCGCGCGCAAACCTTGCCGTGACGCAGGCGGAGGTTCGCCTCGCCGGCGCCCGTGCCAAGGTCATCGCGGACACTTCCGTGGTTGACGGGCTCGTGGTCGAACTCGCGGCCTCCCAGCTTGCGGGTGCCCAACTGGCGGCGGCTCGACTCGATGCGCCCGTACCGGATGCCGACCTGCTCGAGGCAAAGGCACGGCTTGCCCAGGCGCACGCCGCGCGCGACGCTGCCGTGCTTGCCGTCCGGGTGCGGGACGCCGAGATCGCCGCGAAGCGCGCGGAGCTTGCCCTCAAGGAGCGTCCGGCTGACCCGACGGACGTCGCTCGGGCGGCGCTGGAGATTGACGCCGCCAAGGTGCGCCTTGCCCAGGCGTCCGCCGGACCACTCGTCGAAGACGTTCGCGCGGCGGAGGTCGCGCTTGATCAGGAGCGCACGCGGCTGGCCCGCCTGACGGACGCCCCCCGCGCACGGCCCGAGGATGTCGAGGGCGCGCGGCTCGATCTCCGGCGCGCGGAGGCTGTGCTGGACCGTGTCGTTGCGGACATCGATGCTGGTGTCCTTATGCGGGAGGCGACGCGGGGTGCGACCCTGGAGACCGCACGCAACAACGTCGCGACGGCCCGCAACCTCCTCGACAAGCTGCTTGCGGGCGGCCCGACCGATGGCGAGCTCGAGGCGCAGCGTGCCGCCGTGCGCCTCGCTCAGGTTGCGATTGAGCGGGTCACCCATCCGCCTGCGTTCGATGCGGAGACCGCGCGCACCGCGATCCGGCGCGCCGAGGCGGCACTCGGGCAGGTTGCTGCCGGTGCCCCCCAGGCCGAGCGGGCAACGGCGCGGGCACAAGTGGAGGCGCTCGTACTCGGGCGTGCCGGGTTGCAGGGCGCGGTCGCCGTCGCCGAGGCCAACGTGGTCGCGGCGCAGGCACGGCTCGACGTCGTGACTCGCGGTCCCGATGACCTCGATCGCCGTGATGCCGCCGGGCGCGTCGCCGCGATTTCATCCCAGCTGGGTGGGTTGCGCGAGCGGGCCTCGACGAACCGGCAGGTGTCCGAGCAGGCCCGTGCGATTGCCGCCTTCGACGAGGAGACGCTGCGGCGTGCCGTCGAGCAGGCGAGGCTGGACGTCGGCAACTTCGAGAACCAAACAGGCGACGTCCGCATCATCGCGCCGTTCACTGGGCGCATCACCCGGCTGGCAGTCCGTCCGGGCGACAACGTGAATGCCTTCATGCCGATGATGAATGTGTCGAGCCTTGAGGGGCTGGTGGTCAAGGCGGACATCTCGGAGGCCGAGCTTCCCCGTCTCGGCGTCGGGATGCCGGTGGAGCTCCAGATGGATATCTTCCCCGGCCAGGTCGTCATGGGGCGCATCACGACCTTGCCCGTCATCACGACGGAGCGGGTGGGTGCCGCCCCGGACCGTTCGACGCGCATCGCCGTGGACTGGCCGGCTTCCGGCGCGACGGTCCGTCCCGAACTGGGCATGCTTGCGCGGGTCCAGGTGACGCTCCTTCGCAAGCCGGACGTGTTGCTCGTGCCCAACGCCGCGATCAAGGTTGTTGGCAAGCGCAAGTTTGTCGAGTACATGGATGGCGAGATCCGGCGGTCCCGGAACGTTGAGGTTGGCATCGTGACCGAGACGGAGACTGAGGTACTGACCGGCGTTCAGGCCGGGATGGTGGTCATCGCGGGCCAGACCTAACCCTGGGTCAGCCCCCCCCCCACAACTTTTCCCTCGGGGAGAGAAGGCCCCCTCCCCAAACCCGCCCTCCCTAGCAGGCGAGTAATGAGGATTCGGTGGGATAATGAAAAGGGGAGAGGGGCTACCTGGACCCCAAAAGCCCCCTTCACCCCCAAAGCGCCTTCCCTTCATGCCTCCCCCGTTGCGACGGAAGACGGGAGTTCGGTAGGGTCAATGGTTCGCTTCTGCGACCAACTGCGCCGCGCCGTCCGTTCCCGTTGGGTGACTGCATGCTCGTGATCGTTCCGACCGTGTTCGAGGCAGTCCACCTGCTCGGTGAGGGGGTGCGCGAACCGCTCCTGGCCGATGGGGTCGCCCGCGCCGGCGTCGGTGACTTACCGCCGTGGACGGTGGCGACGTGCGGGTTCGGATTAGCCTCATCAGGAATTGGTGCCCTCACCGCGATGCTCGCGCATGGCGCTGCCATCGGCGGAGGCGCGCTTCGCCGGGCCGTCCTCGTGGGTATCTCCGGGACGTTCGACACCGGGCGGGCGCCGATCGGGGCCGCGGTTGTGGGTACCGAAGCGGTCTGCGAAGGGATCGGCGCGGGGACCGGTGATGGCTTCGTTGCGGCCTCGACCATGGGCTGGTCGCAAGGTCACGCACGGTCCTGGTTGCCGGCGTGCGGGGACCGCGCCGAGCTGGCGACCCCAGATGCGCTTCGCGGGCTGGCTGCGGGCCCTATCTTGTCGGTGGCAGCGGCATCAGGCGACGTGCCCCACCGGAACGACCGGGCGGCACGGCA
Source organism: uncultured Chloroflexota bacterium (assembly GCA_903836285.1). Lineage (GTDB taxonomy): Bacteria > Chloroflexota > UBA11872 > UBA12225 > UBA12225 > CAILQO01. Next base: position 4,990 of record CAILQO010000539.1, on the reverse strand, counting down.
TCCCGATGCGATCGTGGAGGAGATGGAAGGGTACGCGGTCGCCCTTGCCGCACGGCTGTGCCGGGTTGAGCTCACGATCATCAGGGGCGTGTCGGACCTGGTCGGTGATCGCAATCCGGCCAACTGGGAGGTCCCGAGGGCGCTTTCGGCGGTTCGCATGGCGCTCACGACCCTTGCTGGGGATCCTGCGTGGCAGGCGTGATGGACCGCATTGGCGTGACAGGTCATCGGCGGTCACGTGCCACGGCTGGCGGTGCGCGGGGCATCGGCGGACGCGTCGCACCGCGCCGCCTGGTGTGGGCTGCGTGATGGGCGACCAAGCCACGCCAACCGTCGCGGCCCCAACCGTCGCCGAGACCGCGCCTTCCCTCGTGGCCGGGACGGCTCCAGTCGTGACGCTGCCGCCGATTGTGCCTGGCAGTTGGGAGGCGTGGTTCCAGGACGCCCTGCACCTGCTCGGCCAGCACAGCTACCTGATTGTGTTCTTCGGGTCTTTCCTGGAGAACACGGTCATCCTTGGGTTCCTGCTTCCCGGCGGGATTGCGGTGGCGGTGTCGTCGGCCGGAGGGCGCGAGGCCGATGCGTCGATTACCGTCCTCTACCTGCTTGGCACGGCTGGCATGACCGGCGGCGCCATTTTTGACTACATGCTCGGGCGCCTCGGCGCCGAACGGGTCCTGCACGAACCGCGTCTCGGTCGGCTCGGCCCGTTCCTGCTCAGTAAGCTGGACGAGGCGAAACCACATATTGAGAAACACGGCTGGTGGATGATGCTGGTCGTGCATGCGTTCGGTCACGGACGATCGTCGCTTGCGATGGCGGCTGGGGCAAGCCAGCTGCCGTTCCGGCGGTTCCTGTCGATGGAGCTACCGGCCGCCGCGATGTGGTCCGCGGCCTTTGTCGGCGGGGGCTACTTCCTCGGTGGCGAGTGGCGCCTGGTGACCCGCGTGATGGCGAGGCTTGGATGGGCGGGGGCAGCCGTCGCCGCGATCGTCGTCGTTGCGTGGTGGTTCCGCCGGTCGCGCGCGAGCTCCAGGGCAATCGCAACGACCTAGCCTCCCGAGAGAACCCCCCTCCCCAACCCCTCCCCCGTTGCGACGGGAGAGGGGCGAGTCCGTTCCCGCCGCGACGGGAGTGGGGCTAACCAGAGAGCCCCCACCCCCTACCCCTCCCCCGCCGACGCGGGAATGGGGAGAAGCGCGAGGGGCGTCACGGGGGCCACGGGCGAGCGAAGTTCGTGATGATCGGCCCACCGAAGCGGATGTCCGGCTGATCGTCCAGGAACTGGTGAGCCCTTGGGTCGTCAAGGTTGCGCTCGAACCGTGGGCCGGGCCAGGTGCCCAACCCCATGTCGTCCCAGTTTGCCTCGAAGTACGGCACCGGGTTAGTTGCGATTGCCCGGCCTTGCTTCCGGATCTCGAGATGGAGGTGCGGGTTACGGTTGCACGTGTACGGCGCGATGCTATCGCCGGTGTTGCCGACCACCTGACCCGGCACGACCCGGTCGCCGACCTTCACGTGGCGGGTCCGCTCCACCAAGTGGCCATACATGGCGATGTTGCCGTCATCGAGGAGGATCACGCAGTTATGCGGGGGCGAACCAAAGTCGCCGTCGATGGCGATGACGCGCCCCGGGCCAACCGCGACCACCTCGGTGCCGCACGGGCATGCGAAGTCAATGCCGAAGTGGATGCCCTGCCCTTGGGCGTACGTGGAGTTTCGCCCCCGGTAGCCGCTGGTCGTCACGCCGTACCACTGGCCGACGTACCAGGTGCTTGGACCGGGTGGTGTTGCGAACGGCAGGCGATACGGTTGGCCGTTGCCCGCCTCATTCGGGGGCGGCGGTGGCGCCGGTACGGGAGCGACCGTTCCGCGGCCCCTCGTTGGTGCGCCGAGGTCGAGGCGCCACATCGCCTTGTCCACGGTCGAGACGTACACGAGTTGCGAGCCGTCGGGCGCAAGATCCCAGTCATAGTTTGCAATGGAAAATGGGGTCGAGTCCGGGTCCGTCAGCCTTCGGGCCTCACCGGTCGCCGGATCCACCTCCCAAACGACGTGGCTCTCACGCCAGGACTGGCGGTGCGGGATGACGACAAGGCGATTGCCTTCTGTCCATCGGTACCCACCAATCATCGCGACGCGCCTGCGTGCCGAGCCGTCGGTGCGGGTGACCCACAGGCCATCGATGGCGACACCGCTCCACATCGTCACGTGTGCGAGCCAGGTCCCGTCGGGTGAGGCGAGCGCACCAGTGAGCCGCTTGCCGCGGGCAAGTTCGGTGAGCGCCCCATCCCCCGGGTCAAACGTCCAGTACGAGGGATCATCGCTCTCGTTGCGTCGGCCGCCCAGCAGCAAGCGACCGTTCGGCTCGCCGGCGGCTCCAGGCACCCATGCGATGGCACTGCCGTTCACCGGCAGCTGGACTCGGCGGAGATCCGTCCCATCGGCGGCGCCGACGGCGAGGGTGGTCATCCCCCATCGAGCGGTTGTCCATCCGGCGAGGCCGGCTCCGGTCGATGGCCCGCCGGGTGCCCCCGCAGCGCTCGCCGTGAAGGCGACGACCGTCCCATCCCCGGAGAACACCGGCGAACTCGTCGTGGGCAGGGACCACTGCCGCCCGGTCGCCAGGTGCATGACGATGGAGTCGCGTTGGGCCGGACGAGGGATGGTCATGAGCGCCGCGTCCCCGTCGACGTGTCCCCATTCCGGGCGCTCCCGTCGCGGCTCCGCACCGGATGCCTCAATCGCGAAGGTTCCACCCTCGCCCGGTGACGGCTGGTCGTAGTAGATGATCCGGGTTGGGCTTGACGCGTAGGACGGCTGCGTCAGGCCTCCAACTCCAAGCCGAACCGCTTTGGCTGGTGCAGGCTGCGCGGCAGGCACTGGCGCGTCCACCACTGGCTCGGCGCGTTGCGCGACGACGGGGGGCGGGGCGGGCGCCTCGTCGGCGACGGGCTTCGATGCGGTCGACATATTCGCGCGACGGGCGTCGGCCACCGGGGTACCGGTGCAGCCGGTCGCGACCGCCGCGGCGCCAACGACGCCTGCAAGCAGGGCACGTCTCGAACCGGACGGCGCGACGCCAGCGTCGGGACGCAGCCTCCGTGGTAGGGCGCCCCCGGGTCTGGTCCCGGCGATGGGACCGTCCATGGCGGCAGCCGGATCATGGTTCGAAGGATCGGCGCAGGGACCAACGCGACACATCCGGTGTGGCCTCGCGGTGCTGGGGACGGAGACGCGACGCAAGTCTATCCCGAGTGATCGGTACACCAAACGTCGGCAGGCCCAGAACGGCGGCGGCAGCGTGTGCGCCGTGATCGGAGAACGGGAGCGCCTTCGCTGTCCGCATACGCGCCCCCCTTCACCTCCAAAGCCCCCGCCCCAACCCCTCCCCGTGGCAGTACGGCGTGCGCCTCCGGAGGTAGCCGCCTCCCCGACCCCTCCCCGGTTGCGACGGGAGGGGGGCTATTCAGGGGAGTCAGGAGGGGTGGGTCTACACGATGAGGGCGTCGCGAAGGGTGTCGCGAACGACCTGAGCGAGCGACCGATAGCCCGCCACAGTCGGATGGAGACCGTCAGGCCCGATGAACTTGGGATTGGCGCGAACCGGCCACCGTGACCACAGGTCGATCAACGTTGCGCCGTGCCTTGCAACGGCGTCACCGATCACCCCATTCCACCGGGTTGCCACCTCCCGGCGTGGCCCGTCCGGAAGACCAAGGTAGCCAGATCCATCTGGAGCGTCGGGCACGTTTCCGACGGCGAGCTCGGCCCCCGACTCGGAACGCAGGCGCAGCAGAAGCGAATCGATGTCTGCCCGGTAGGCGTCAAGACTCACGCCGTTTAGAATGTCGTTGACCACCAACCATATGGTGATCAGGTTTGGTCTGGACTCGAGCGCCGGCCCAGTCTCGACGATTGACGCCTCCCTGAGACGGATCCCAGGGATGCCAAGGTTCACCACCCGAACCGGTTGCGGCAGCAAGCGGCCGAGCACCGGAACCCACCCGTCCACAGACGGCCGTTCAACGCCTACTCCCGCGGCATCCGAGGCGCCCATCGCCACGTACGTGATTGGCCCCTGCAGGCGTGCGCCGGGTGTTGCCGCTGGCGCGCCTCCCGAGGGTGCGCATGCGGCCGCAATGAGGCCCGCACTTGCGCCAAAGCACGCTGCAATGGCGCTGCGACGACCAATGCTTCGCTCGAGCCCGCCCTCCGTGGATGCGCTGATGTGGTCCACGTCGAAAGGATAGGCCGCGGAATCACCTTGCAGGGGTTACGTTCTCGTCGCGAGCCACATTGGCGTTTGGCTAGCGGTCAGGCCTGGCGTCGGCGCTCTGGCAGAATGGCAGGGTCACGGGCGGTCGGGGGATGCGTTCCGTTGACAGGTGGCCCCGATCGGACGAGTGCGATGGCGCACTGCCTGGCACGCGGGGGCGTTGCTTCGGGGTCTGGAGGTAGCCGCCTCCTCAAACCCTCCCCCGTTGCGACGGGAGGGGGGCTATCCAGTCGCAGTTCTCGGGTCTTTGCCGGTCGTGCGTGCGGGGCATGGTTCCGCGCTCCGCCATCGGCCGGCCCGAAGGAGGTTCTCCATGAGGAACGCGTTCTCCCGCTTGATTGGTCGGCCCGGGGTGCGCGCCGCCGCTTCGGCAGCACTTGCCGTGGTTGGTCTCGGCGCTTCAGCGATCCCTGCAAGCATGCAAGGCGCCACGTGCAAGGTCGCACAGGTCTACACCAGCCCGACGAACGACAAGGGTTGGAGCTGGTCCCACGAGCAGAGCTTCCTGGCCATCCAGAAGGCGAACCCGTCGATTGACCTTTCCATCCGCAAGGACAGCGTGCCGGACGACAACAAGCAGGCGGTCATCGACCTGCTTGAGAGCATGGTGGCGCAGGGGGCGAAGGCCGTCTACACGACGAGCTTTGGCTTCATGGAGCCGACCCGCGAGGTCGCCCGCAATCATCCGGATGTGGCGTTCTTCCATGCGTC
>CAILQO010000538.1 GCA_903836285.1 uncultured Chloroflexota bacterium | reverse complement strand
GCCGTCGATCGTGCCGATGGTGTCGTACGAGGATCCCGCCGAGATGGCGGACTGGCTGGCGCGTGCATTCGGGTTCGATGAGGTGGTGCGCCTTCGCGACGACGCCGGCGCGGTGAACCACGTCGAGATGCATCACGCGGGCGGGGTCATCTTGCTTGGAACGCCTGGTCCGGCGTACCGAAGCCCGACGTCGCACCGCCAGGCATGCGCGTTGGCGGACGAGTGGCTTCGGACGACGTACGTAGTCGATGGGGTCCTCGTCCGGGTACACGATGTCGACGTGCATTACCGCGGGGCAGTGGCGGCCGGGGCAACCATCCTGTCGGTGCCCGCCGATTCGGGGCCGGGGCGTCTCTACCGGGTCGCCGACCCCGAGGGGCACCGCTGGATGTTCATCGAAGAGCGAAGAGAGGACGGGCACTAACCTCCTGCCGATTCACACGGATGCCCGCCACCTGATTGCTGTGGGAGGCGAATGGTCGCTGCTACGCTTCCGGGGATGGAGTCGTACGCCGGCAAGGTCAACGCACCAGAGTTCCCTTCGGGGCTGGCGTGGGTGAACACCGGACGTCCGGTGCGGCTCGCCGACCTCCGCGGCAAACTGGTCCTGCTCGATTTTTGGACGTTCTGTTGAATTAATTGCCTGCACGTGCTTCCGCAGTTGCGGGAGGTTGAAACCCGCCTGGCCGACCGGGTCGTCGTTATTGGGGTGCATTCGGCCAAGTTCCCGCAGGAACGCGGGACGGATGCCGTGGCGCAAGCGGTGCGCCGCCACCACGTGACGCACCCCGTGGTGAACGACGCCGACTTCGCGGTGTGGCAGGCATTCGCGTGCCGGGCTTGGCCGACGCTGATGTTCATCGACCCCACCGGGAAGGTGATCGGGCGCCACGAGGGCGAGTTCGAGGCGGGTCAGTTGCTGCCGGTCCTCGAGCGGATGCTCGCCGAGTTCGATGCGAAGGGGTGGATCGTGCCCGGCATCCCCGACTTCGGTGCTTCCGGGACGGTCGGTGCGCAGGCCGGCAACGGCGACGACCTGGCGTTCCCCGGCAAGGTGCTTGTCGATGAACGCGGGCGCGGCCACGTCACGATCGCGGATACCGGACGCAACCGGCTCGTCGTGCTTGGCCTCTCCACGATGGGCGGGCCGGTGCATCACATCGTCGGTGACGGGACCGCCGGGCACGTCGATGGCCCACCCGACGGCGCGCGACTGCGGTCACCCCAGGGCATGGCCCTCGACCCACGTACCGGAGTGGTCTACATCGCCGACACCGGGAACCACTCGATCCGACGGATGTCGCCCGACGGCGGGGTACTTACCACGATTGCGGGCACCGGCAGGCAAGCCCGCACCCGGTCGGGCGGCGGCCACGGCACGGCGGTTGACCTGTCAAGCCCGTGGGACCTCGCATTCCTGCCGGACCCGAAGGCGCCCCCATTGCCGGACCGCGGGCCGCACGACGACCCCAACGACGACCGGGGGCTGCTGTTCATCGCCATGGCCGGTACCCACCAAGTCTGGGTCCTCGACCTGGCGTCGGGGCGGGTCGCGCCGTTCGCGGGATCTGGCAGTGAGGCACTGGCGGATGGCCCGTGCCAAGAGGCGGCGTTCGCGCAACCGCAGGGCCTCGCCATTGACCCGGGGACCAATCGGCTATGGGTGGCAGACAGCGAGACGAGTGCGATCCGGGAGATTGACCTCGCGCGAGGCACCGTCTTCACGCTGCTCGGACACGGCCTGTTCGACTTCGGTGACGTGAACGGCACCCCCGAGGTGGCCCGCCTGCAACACCCGATGGGGGTGGCCTGGTGGCCTACTGATCCAAAGGGGCCATCACTGCTGATCGCCGACACGTACAACCACCGGGTGAAACGGCTCGACCTCGCGCGGACGGTCGTGGAGACATGGGTTGGTGCCGGTGCCCCCGATGGGCAAGCGGACGGCGACCCCCGCACGGCGCGGTTCTCTGAACCGATGGGCATCGGAATCGGTGGCGACCATGTGTTCGTGGCGGACACGAACAACCACCGGATCCGGGCGATTGGGATTCGCCCGGACGGTACGCCCGGAGAGGTGATCACGGTGCCGATCGACTATGCGACCCGCGCCCACTGACCCCCGTCGAGAAGAGGCCCCCTCCACCTGCCCCGCCCCCGTTGCGACGGGAAAGGGGGGTCACGCTACCGCGCGACGTTCGCGACGAGGGCGATCTCGAGGCGGATTTCGTCGCTGACCGAGATGACAGCAGCGACTGACGGCGGTTCGAGTTCGAAGTCGGAGAACGTGATTGTGGAGGTCGCCGTGCCGCTCACCTCGCCGCCGGTTCGCCGCGCCGCGACGTCCCAGGCCACCTCACGGGCGGTCCCGTGAATGGTGAGGGTGCCGACGAGGCGGAACGTCACCGCGCCTGACTCTGGGAGGGGGAACGGCAATCCCTCGGCGCGCTCAGGGACGAAGACCGCGTTGGGGTACGACTCCACGTCAAGGATGGTCCGGCGCACGTAGGCGTCGCGCATGCCGTTGTCGCTGCGCAGGCCGTTCAGGTCGACCACGACGCGCGACTGCCCGGCATCGACCTCGCCGTCCGGCGCGATGGCGATGACCCCGCTCACGGCCGCGGTGCTGCCAATGGCGTCTCCGGGCAGGTCCCTGCCGACAAGTTGCTCGTTCACCCGGAAGGCAGCGGAGGATCGTCCCGGAACGATTGAGAGGGCAAGGCCCCCTTCCGCCCCCGGGGTGGCCTCCGCCACCGGTGGGAGCATAGTGGTGGCGGTCGGGGATGCGGTCGGCGACGGCGATGCAGTCGGTGAGGTCGGTACCTCGGGAGACGGGGTCGGGGTCTCCGCCGCCTCGGAGTCAGAGGGTGGCGTCGCTGTCGGCGTAGGCGATGCAGTGCGTGACGGGGTCGCGGACGGCGAGGCGGTTGGTGTGACGGTCCCCGTGGGGCGGATTCCGCCGTATGGCGTGGCGGTAGGCAGGGCGTACGGGTCGCGGGTCACGGCGGCGGTCGGCAGGCCGGCGACGGTTGCGCCGACGAACGGGCGGGGCGTCACCGGCATCGGCGTCGGCGCGGGCGCAGGTGGTTGCTCGCCGCAGGCGGACAGCAGTGCGCCGCATGTGAACGCCACGGCGGCCATCCAGCGACGGAACGGGCCTCGCGGCGGCGAGACGGGGCGGCGTCGACGCGGGGTGCCGGGCATCGCGGTCGGTAAGGCGGTCACGAGTTCCTTCAGCTCAAGGGGCATGTGCGCGGATGACGGACGGCTCCCCGGCACCACCGACGCCTCCGTGCCCGGACGGGCGTACCGGCTACTTGAGCGAGCGACGCACCGCGAAGATGACAATCCCCAGAAAGGTGAGGCCGACCCCCAAGGTCAGCACCGTGACGATGAAGGCGGCCGAGTCCCAGTCCTGGAAGGGCAGCATCATCAGCGACGTGACGACGACGAAAAGCCCGGCGGCGAATCCGGCACGACCAGTCTGCGGGTCCAACGTGCGTCGCTTCCCCCAAGCCCTACCCGGGTCAAGCGCGAGTGTACGTCACCCATGCCTGACGCTAGCGGCATGTGCAGGCGGGGGTGAGGCAGGCGGAGGCCACGGTTCGGTCCCCGGCGAACAGGACGAGGTGGCGCAGCTGCATTGCCACGCGCACGGGGGTGCCTGGCGCAAGCCACTCCTGCAGGCGTGCCCGCAGCACGAGGTTGCCGTGGGGGGCCAGTCGCGGACGCACATCGTATTCCACGTCGGCACCACGGGGCCGACCCTCACCCACCACGCTGTCACCCGCCGGGTCAGGGTCGATGGCGACATCCTCCGGACGGACCAGCAGCGTCGCGTCACCGGCGTGAACCCATGCGGCCGGGTCAGCGAACGCAAGCGCCGCGACGGGCCATCCACCGGGGAAGGCGAGCTGTCCTGCGCGCGCCTCAACGGGGAGGAAGGTGCCGTGGCCGCCGAATCCCGCGACGAACCGGCTCACTGGGCGGTTGTAGAGGGTGGTCGGCGCCCCCATCTGCTCGATCCGTCCGCGACGCATCACCGCGACCCGGGAGGCACAGGCGAACGCCTCATCCTGGTCGTGGGTGACCATCAGGACGGCGACCCCCTCAACGGCGAGGATGTCAAGCAAGTCACGACGAACTTGCGCGCGCATGTTTGCGTCAAGCGTGTTGAAGGGTTCGTCAAGCAACACAGCACGGGGTCGCGGGGCAAGGGCGCGGGCAAGGGCGACACGCTGCTGCTGACCGCCAGATAACTGGTGCGGATAGCGGTTCGCGAGGTCACCGAGGCCGACAGTCGCCAGAAGGGTTACGACACGGCGGTCACGCTCCGACGCAGCGGTCTGGCGAAGGCCGAATGCGACGTTTGCAGCAACAGTCAGGTGTGGGAAGAGCGCGTAGTCCTGGAAGACCATGCCGATGCGCCGCCCTTCGGGTGGCACCCATTTTGGCTGTGCGCCATTGACCGGCCGCGGCGCGGTTGCCACAAGCGCGTCGTCAATCCATACCTCGCCGGCGTCGGGGCGCTCAAAGCCGGCGACGATGCGCAATGTGGTGCTCTTGCCGCAACCGCTTGGCCCGAGAAGCGCCACCACCTCGCCGGCCGACAGATCCAGACTCACGCCATCAACCGCCGGGACCGAACCACCCGAGTAACGTCTGGCGACGCCACGCACCGAGACGACTGCCGGCGCCGTTCGAGTCGGTTCCGGTACGCCGACTACCTCGTCGGGCGCGAATGCGGGTATCACGCGCGGAACGCCTTGCCTCTCGCGGCCAGTGCGTGTTCGAGGACGCTCAGTGCCTTCGGACCCATCCCATGGAGCGATTTGAGGTGGGCAATTGACGCGCCGTCAAGCGCATCCAGGTCACCGAAACCCGCTGCGGCGAGCGCACGCAGGGCAGGAGCACCGACACCGCGCGGAAACGTCGCGCGCATCCGGTCGATATCGGGCGCTACTGGCGTGGCTGGGTCTGGCACGTCGAGGGCAGAATCAAACATCACTTCGGCAAAACGTACCAACTGTCTATCGACATCACCGAATGAATCGTCACGCGAGGAGGTTTCCGCGACGGCCAAACCACAACGCAACCGCCCACGTCGCGCCGAGGACCACGAGAAGGAGCAACGCGACGGCGGCTGCCCGTGGGTCCGGGCCGACGTCGGTGGTGTGCACCCACAAGCGCACGGCGAGCGTGTCGTAGCCAGGCGGTCGGACGATCAACGTCGCGGCGAGTTCACGTGCGGCGAGACCGAAGGCGAGCGACCACCCCGAGAGCATTGCGGGGCCGGCGATGGGCAACGTGATCCGACGAAAGGCGCCAAGCGAGGTTTCACCAAGACCTCGCGCCGCATCGACCAGAGTCCGTGGGACAGAATCGAGGGCAGTCCGGCACGACTGGAATGCCGGCGTAAAGGTCAAGATGGCAACGGCAAGCACGATCTCACCGGCCGTCCCGTCGACCCATGGCAACCATCTCGGGACAAGCCCGACAATCGCCAACGCGAGTACCGTTCCCGGCAGGGCGTAGCCGACCTGCGACGCACCGATGGCAAGCGTCGCGACGCGCCCCCGGCCACGTGCGAACGCAAGGGCGAGACCACCACCGGTCGCAAGCGTGGCCGTCGCGGCACCGATTTGGACGGTATGCAACAGGTACTCGCCTTGCGCACCCCAGAAGCGGGCGAGTGCCGTCGGGCCGAGCGAGAGCGCCAGGACGGTGAGCGTCAGAACCGGAACTGCGACGCCAAGGCCCGTCACTACCCCCACGTAGATAATCGCGAGGGGTCGGAGGCGACCAAGCGCCACCGGTCGAGCGTCGCGTCGCCCCCGTTGGTCGGCGAGGGCACCGATCCCAGCGTCACCGCGTCTGCCAGTGGCGGCGCCGACGCCTAGGCGTCCCGCACGATCCTGAGCCGCAAGGACGACCCACAACAACGCAACCAAGAGCAACGCGATTGCCGCCGACGCATGGGGGGCGAAGCCGGTCGAAAGATAGGTGAACAGGACGGTCGTCACGGTGCGCGCACGCAACAGCGAGACGACGCCGAAATCGACACAGGCGTACAGGAAGACCAACAACGACCCGGCAATGAGTGGGCCTCGTAACAGGGGCACGGTCACTTGGACAAAGACCCGGAGTGGTCCAAGACCAAGGCCGCGTGCGGCGTCCTCAAGCGATGGGTTGACGCGCCCGAGCGCGCCGTGAACCAACAGAAAGACCGACGGCGCGCCAGAAAGCCCGAGGACAAAGGCGGCGCCCCCCGTACCGAAGATCACCCCCGGCCACGGTACAGCGGCGAGTGCGACGCCAAGCCACGACGCGAACGCACGATGCGCGGCCCCGCCGGGCGACATGAGGGCGACGTAGGCCAACGCAAGGACGTACGGCGGCACCGCAAGTGCGAGCGGAGCGACACCGCGGACCACGGCACGCCCGGGAACGTCCGTGCGTGACACGAGCCACGCGAGGGGTACCGCCGCCGCGAGGGCCCACGCCGTCGCGAGCACCCCTAGGAGCGCGACCTGAGCGAAGAGGCCTGGCAGGTCGACGCGCCCCAACACGCGCACAAGTTCGGAGAATGGCACCGAGGTGGTTGTGCCGACAAGCGTCGCAAGGGGTACACCGACAAGGGCGGAAGAGACCGCGAGGGCGAGCCCCGTAAGCGCACGTTCTTGTCCGATGGTCACGAGGGCACGAACCTCTCACCCGGGGCTGCGACGGCCGCGGGTGACGGTGATCCGAACGATCCGTGGGGAGTCGCGGCGGGTGGTCGCGCGTCTTCGAGGAAGGACCCCCTGATCGACGGGCGAAACGCGATCAGCGCCGCAATCGCCGCGCACAGGACCGCCCCATTCCCGATCATCGTGGCCGGCACGCCAATCGCCTCCCCGACCGCCCCCACGGTGAGGTTGGTAACCGGCTGCAAGCCGGAATTCAGCGTGCCAGACAAGCCCGAAAGGCGTCCTCGCATCGTGGGTGGTGCCATGGCCTGCACAAGTCCTGTCGATTGCGACAGGACGACCGGCCCGGTCACACCTGACAAGAAGGTAAGTACCGCGGCGACGGTCACCACGCTAGGGAATGCGCCATCGGCGAAGCTTTCGCGGACACCGTCCAGACCAAGCGCACCGATTCCGACCGTGACCATGCCAAACCAGACGAGAGCGGCGGCACAGGTCAACCCCACGTGGCGCGTACCTTGCACGAGCGGGAGAACCACCAGCGAGGTCACAAACGTACCGGCGCCCCACGCTCCGATGATCGTTCCGAGGGCACTCGCGTCAGCCCGCAACGCGTCACGCACATACGCAGGGTAGAGGGTCGAAGAGGCCATCCCCAAGACATAGAGCAACGGGAGGGCGTAGAGATTCACGAGGATTGGGTTCGTTCGGACATGGCGCACCGCCTCGGCCATGCCTCCGGCAGGTGATGCCGCAGGACGGAGGTCGGTCGGCACGAGCGGCGCTGGGGTTTGAGTCGGGTGGTGTCTGACGCCGCGAACGATTGCGACCGTGACGGCGACCACCACGAAACTCGCGGCGTTCACCCAGAAGGCCGAGGCCGGGCCGATTGCGACCACAAGGACCCCGGCGACGGGAGGGCCAACCGTGCGCGAGAGCTGAAAGCCCATCATGCCGAGTGTGACTGCCTGCCGAACGTGCGTGGTGCCTACCAAGTCACCGGCATACGCCTGGAGCGTCGGCGCGTCGAGGGCGGTTATGGCGCCAGTGAGTACCGCTAACACATAGAGGTGCCACGCCTGTACGGCGTCGAGTTGGACGAGAATCGCCAGCGCGGCAGCAAGGATCGCGAGCGTCCCTTGCGTCAGGATGAGGACGAAGCGGCGGTCGAATCGGTCGGCGAGTGTGCCCGCGACCGGGCTGAGGATGACCACCGGGATGACGCCAAGCGTCGCGATGGTCCCGAGCGCGGCGGGTGACCGGGTGATGTCGTACGCCACCCACGCCTGTGCCGTCGACTGGACCAAACTTCCGATCGTCGAGACGGTCTGTGCAGCCAAGAATGCGCGGTACGGCGACAGGCGCAGGGGGGCGTACGTCGCGCCGAGGCGTCCGATCATGATCGTTGCACTCCCCGTTCCCGGTACGAGGCGCCCCTGCAAGTGGAAGCGCCCCGCGCGGCACGGGCGCGGCGTCGCATTTCTGACCGGGTCGGCTACCTTGCTCCCCGATGGCCCGAAGGGGGGGCACCGGCCGTCGCAAGCACCGCCGCCGCCGGAGAATGGGTCGTACCCGTGGTGCCATCACCGTCAGGCGTCGAGACGGATGCGACGGGAGGCGCACTCTCTGGAGGGGGTGGCGTTGCCGGCGGGCTTACCATCGTGTTCGGACGGACCACCTCGGCACGAACCGACGGTCGGAACGCCACGAGGAGAATGACGAGGCCGGTAAGGACCCCTGCGGTCAGCAGCAGGGCGGTGGGCGCACCGAAGACCTCGCCGGCATAGCCGACGGCCAAGCTGACGAACGGCTGCGTCCCGAACGTGATCGTGGTGCCGAGGGCGGCCAGGCGAGCGCGCATGTCCGGCGGCGCCATCGCCTGCTGCAGGCCGCTGGCCATCGACAGCACGATCGGGCCGGTGATACCCGAGAGGAACGTGGCGACAGAGGCGACCGCAACGACCGGATCCGGGATGCCGACCCTCCCGCCAAGCCCCTCAATCGCGGCCATCGAGGCGGGCAGGGCGATGAAGCGGAGCAGCGCAAGCATCGCGCCGAACCAGACCAGCAGGAACGCGCTGAGGATGCCGGTCCGGCGGACGTTCTGGACGAGCGGCAGGATCAAGAACGACGTCACAAGGTTGCCCGCGCCCCACGCCCCGATGATCGTGCCAAGGGCGCGGGCATCCCGCTGCAGGACGTCACCGACGTAGACCGGGTACAGGGTCATCGTCGTGGCAGCCCCGACCATGTAAAGCAGCGGGTACAGGTAGAAGTTGACCACCGTCGGGTTGCGCAGCACGTGGCGGACTGCGTCCATGGTGGTCCCCGGGGCTTGACCGGCGTGCCGGCGACGCGGGGCTTCCGGGCTGTCGGCATGGAAGCGCACCCGAAGGAGGGCCAGGATGACAGCGAGGAAGCTGGCCGCGTTCACCCAGAAGGCGGTCGCGCTGCCGTAGTACCCCACAAGCAGGCCGGCAACCGATGGGCCGACCATCCGCGAGACCTGGAAGCCCATCATGTTGAGCGAGACCGCCTGACGCACGAGGGCCGGGCCGGTCAGGTCGGCCGCGAAGGCCTGGAGCGCCGGGCCGTCGAGCGCCGTCACAATCCCCGTCAACACGGCAAGGACGTACAGGTGCCAGATCTGGACGGTGCCCGTCTGGACAAGGATCGCCAAGGTGGCGGCGAGGGCGGCCAAGGCGGCCTGCGTGCCGTAGAGGAGCCGCCGCCGGTCGATGCGGTCTGCGAGGGTCCCGGCATAGGGCGAGACGAGCAGGAGCGGCAGCGACCCGAGCATGGCAATCGTGCCAAGCGCGGCTGAGGATCGGGTCAGCTCGTAGACGACCCACGACTGGGCGGTCATCTGGATGAGCGAACCCATCGTCGAGATGGTCTGCCCGATGAGGAAGTTGCGGTAGTTGGCGACGCGCAGGGGCGCGTACATGTGGCCGAAGCGGCTGGCACCAGTCATGAGTGAGGGTGGTTCCTTGGAGGGCGGCGCTCATGGCGTTCGGGGCGCCGGCCCCCAATAGTAGGCTGGCATGCATGCCATCAGCGGCAGCATGGGCGGCAACGCAGTCTCAAGGAGCGGGGGCAGACCGTCGCCGGCGCGAAGCACGCACCGGCGTGTCCTCGATCACGTGAAGAGCGGGGTGAAGATCTCGATCGCCCGGTCGCGGGCGGCGATGAGCTTGTCGACGTCGAACGGCGCCGTTCGCTTGATCTCGTGCATGCGCAAGACCCCTGGGGCCCCGTGATCGCCCAAGGGCACGTCGGGGCGCAACGGCATCTCGCCCTCCATCGTCATCATCGGCGCGGCACCCTCGGGCGTCAGCACGAAGTCGATGAACGCCTTGGCCACCACCGGGTGCGGCGCATGCTTGGTCGCGGCGACCGCCAATGGGATCACCAGGGTGCCGATCTGCCCGGCGCCCTGGTCCGGGTAGACGAGATCGATCGGCGCACCCTCGCGCTTCTTGGGTACGTAGTAGTAGTGGTTGATGAACCCGGCGGCGAACTCCCCCTGCGACACCGCCGCGGTCACCTCCGATCCCCCACCGAACACCTTCATGCCGTTCTGCTTGATAAGCGTCGTGAAGAACTCGAGCGTCGCCGCCTCGCCCTTGAGCAGGATCAGGGATGCAAGCCAGATCGGCACGCCGTCACGGAGCGTGGACGCGGCGACCTTGCCCTTCCACTTCGGGTCCGCCAGGTCGAAGACCGACGCGGGGTAGTCCTCGCGCTTGACGAGGTTGGTGTTGATCAGGATGTTGCGACTGCGCGCGATGACGCCGGTCCAGGCGCCGTCCGCGGCCCGGAACTCGGCCGGGACCCCCTCGGTCAGCGGGGAGACGTGCGGGGAGAGCAGGTTCTTGCGACGAAGCAGCTCAGCGTCCACCCAGTCGGTGGTGAAGAAGATGTCCGCCTTTGTTGCCGCGCCCTCCTGGGCGACGAGCTCGCGCAACTCGGCGCTGCCGCCACTCTTCACCGACACCTTCACGCCGGTCTTCTTCTGGAAGGCCTCGACCGTCGGCATCATCAGCGCCTCGCGCCGTGCCGAGTAGATGACCAGTTCCTTCTCCATCGCGGCCGTGGTGGGTGAGGGGGCTGCGGGCGTCGTGCTCGCGGCGGCGCTCGTCGCCACGGCGGTAGTTGGGGCCGGACCCGAGGGCTTCGACGCGACGGCAGAACTGGCAGCAGGGGCCGCATCGCCGCACGCTGCGACCGCGAGCGACGTGACCGCGCCGAGGGCGACACGTCGGCTGACGAGGCGGGTTTCGGCGGGGGTCATCGCCTGGCGAACTCCATCATGTCTTGGGGCCCTCCGGCGGAGCGTCCCTGAAAAGTCGGTCAGAATGACCGGCTTGCCGAGCAATAAGCGTACCTCACCCTGAGGGTTAGGTACGCCTAACCCTTAGGGTTTCGTCCGGGGAGGGGCCAACGAGCCACCTCCGCCACGTGTGACGCGCACCGGGCACACCCATCCCGGGAACTTGACCCACCACCAGTGCGTTGATCAACGGGAGCGTTGGCGGTGAGTAATCGCCCGGTTGGACACCAGATCATGACCGATCCTGCGCGCGCAGGCACTGCGGCCTCGCAGCATGTGGACGGCCCACCGTAAGCGGTGAGGCACGCACTGATCGACGGCGACACGCGTGTCCCGTTGGTGGGGTGCCCCCGCATGCGACGGCACGAACGTCGACCAGGGTCGGCAGTTCGGCCGCCGGTTCGCCATCGGGGTCCTGCACTCCGAGATCGCCCGGGCGCTCGTCCCGGAAGGCGACGGCACGCGCGCCGACCTCGTGCATGCAGGCTATGGCCTCCCCACCCCAATGGGGCAGCCGGGCCACGACGTCATGGGCCGGGGATGGCCAGGCGTCCTGGCGCGCACGACGGCGGTCGTCGTCGGCAACGGCCGCGCACGATTGCAAGAGAAAGCGAAGCAACAAGATGGCAAGGCGAATCCTGGTAGGCACCGACCGCGGCGTTTTTACGTACGACCGTGACGCGAGCGGCGGATGGCAGTTCGGCAAGCACGCGCTTCCCGGGTGGCGTGTCGACAGCGTTGTGCAGCTGCCCGGCGGGCGCATGGTCGCCGGCGCGGGGCATTTCGCATACGGGACGACGATCCGCCACTCGGACGACGACGGCGACACGTGGACGCAGGCCGGGCGCACGCCGTCGTTCGAGGACGGACCGATGCCGGTCCTGCCGGATGGCACGACGCGCAAGCTCGACGCCATCTGGACGATTGCGCCGGGCGGGCCGGCGAACCCGGAGGCGTTGTATGCGGGGACGGACCTCGCCGCGCTCTTCCGCAGCGACGACGGTGGCGAGTCGTGGGATGAGGTGATGGGCCTTCAACACCACCCGTCGCGGTCATGGTGGGCGCCCGGCGGGGGCGGGATGTGCCTTCACACCATCCTGACGCACCCCACGGACCCGAACCAGTTGCGCGTGGCGATGTCGGCCGTCGGCTTCATGGAGACGACGGACGGCGGCGCCACCTGGCATACGCGCCACGAAGGCATTCGCGAGGTCGAAACCGGCCAACCCGAATCCGAGGTCGCGCGGTGCGTTCACGGCGTGGCGCCGCACCCCGACGACCCGGACCGCCTCTTCATGCAGTTCCACTTCGGCGTCTTCCGGAGTGACGACGGCGGCAAGGCGTGGCGCCACATCGAGAATGGCCTGCCGTCAACCTTTGGCTTCCCGATCGTGGTCACCCGGTCCGGTGCGATCCTCATCATCCCGTTGCTTGCCGACCTGCAGCGCTACTTCGTGGATGGGCGGCTGCGCGTGTACCGGTCAACCGACGGCGGCGAGTCGTGGGGCCCGGTGAGCGCCGGCCTGCCGCAGGCGCACTACTACGGGGGCGTGTTGCGCGGGGCAATGCGCACCGACCTCGAGACCGGCGAGGTGGTGTTCGGCACCAACCACGGTGAGCTGTTCCACTCGGCTGACGAGGGCCAAACGTGGACGCAGCTGCCGGGAAGGCTGACGCGCATCATGTACGTGTCGCTGGCGTGAGGCGCAGGACGATGGCGAAAGCAACCCTCGAGGTGCCCTCGCTGTTGCGCGAGTTCATCGCGGGCGTGCCAGGGACCGTCCCGTCGTTCGAGGCGGGTAGCCTGGCGGAGGTGATGCCGGCGATGCGCCGCGCCTTCCCCAAGCTCGCACCCCACGTGTGGGACGAGACCGGTGCGCTCCGCCAGCACGTGCATGTCTATGTCGGGGAGTGGAACGTGCGCTGGGCGGACGTGCCCGACGATGCCTGGCACGATGGCGTCCGCGTCCGCGTCACGATGGCGGTCTCCGGCGGGTAGGGCGGCAGATAGCGCCCCCCCAACCCCGGAGAGAAGCCCCCTCCCCAACCCCTCCCCCGCTACGGCGGGAGAGGGGCTATCTGTTCTCCCGGTACGAGGCGTTAGGCTGCGCGACCCTGCGAGAACTTGGCGAGGGCAAGGACGGGGACCGGCACGTCCGGGTACATGGTGGCGAGGCCGTGGCCCATCGGGTCGGCGAGCGGCGGCGTGAAGAGGATCGGCCGCTGCGCCCGCGCCGCGACATGGTTGGCGACGCTGCCAAAAATGAAGCGCCCGACCGCCCCGCGTGCGTGGGTCGTCATCGCGATGGTGTCGCAGTCCTCGCGTTCGGCCACCTCGACGATCGCCGCCGCCGGGTCTGCCAGGACGGCGGTGACCGCGCGTGCGCGCACGCCGAAGGCCCGCACAACGGCAGCACGTTGGTCGAGGGCATCAAGGACGGCGTGTTCGATCAACTCGCCGCGCGCCCGACGGTAGCGGTGCAGGTCGACGACGGTGAGCAGCAGCAGCTCGCCGTCGACCTCGCGGGCCATCCGGTACGCCTCCGGCAGGACGCGCGCAGTGCGGGGCGAACCGTCAAGCGGGACCAGGATCCGCTTGCCGATACCGGGCGACGGCGGCGGGATGAGGACGTCGGCGCTCCAATCCGGCGAGGTCATGCGGTCGAGGACCCACGGCCAGAGAACGAGGGTGGCCCCCTCGCTGGCGCGCACGATTTCCTCGGTGACGCTCCCGCGCAGCATCCGCGCGGCGGCGGAGCGACCATGCGTGGTGAGGACCGTGAGCTGCGCGTTGGTGTCGCGCACCGTCGCGGTGAGCGCCGCCGCGGCCGGGCCGGACGGTACGGCGGTGTCGACACGCACGCCCGGCCACGCGGATCGGGTCTCGGCGGCGACCCGCGAGACATACGCCGCGGTGGCGGTCCGCTCATCGACGGCAGTCTCAAGGAGGAACCCGAACATTTCCTGACGTGTCGTGTCGGAGACAGCACGGCAGATCAGGAGGGTGGTGTCGCGCCGGCGCGCGATCTCGGCGGCGACGGGGATGGCCCGCTCAGCGAGGTTGCTGCCGTCTAGGGCAAGAAGGACCGGGCGGTCGGCGATGGCGCGAACAATGGCACGCGCCGGAGCGCTTGCCACCGCGCCGGGGATGCGTTCGATCGAGGCCAGCATCGCAGTGCCTCCCAGCACGGGGCCGGGCGGGCTTCCTGGCGGCGACCCGGACCGCTCCGGGTGTCACGTCGTCAGGCCGGGCGTCCGACCTCACTACCATGCTTCAAACAGCGTGCGCCGCGAACGTAACCGGCGCGTGAACGCCGTAGGCGCACGCCGGGTGCGAGGGTGGCGATGGGTACGGACCATGCAGGCCAGGACCTGCGGGGGCGCGACTTTGGCGGGGCGGACCTGCGCGACGCGTCGTTCCGGGAGGCGAACCTCGCGGGGGTGAACCTTGCCGGCGCGGATCTCTCAGGCGCCTACCTGTGGGGCGCCAACCTCGCGGGGGCCGACCTGCGCGGGGCAAACCTGTTCATGGCCAACCTGATGCGTACCAACCTCACCGGCGCGCGCCTCGACGGGGCGTACCTGCGCGGGGCCGACTTTTGGGGGGCGAACGTGTCTGGCGCACGATTTGATGGCGCAGTCGGGCGTGCCGACCAAGGCTAGCCTCGCGCGCGCGAGTTTCTCACTCGGGGCCGATTCGGTGTCACACACGCCGTCTCTGTCGCACCTTCTGGTGCAGGAGGGCACGACGATGCCGAGCGGTGGCACCTTCTACGACCCCTTATCGGAAGGGCTTCATGCACTCGAACACGACGAGGTCGAGGATCGCGCGCACCAAGCCAGAGACGAGTTCGAAGCGGCTTTCATGGCGAAGTGCCCCGACGACGCGTCGCCGGACGCGTGGCTTTTGAAGCTCCACGAGTGCACCAGCGAAGGTCTCTGGGAAGACGGGTGGGACGGCGAGGCTCGGGAGGAGGCTGAGCAACTCGTTGAGAAAGCCGAAGCCGAGTTCCTCGAGACGCCCGTCGCTCGAGACCAATCCGACGCACTCGGCCCCGAATGGGGGTCAGACGGTGATGGCAACTGGTTCACCGAGGACGCCGCCATCTGGATCACGGAGGCCGGGGAGATCTACAAGGGCATCGCCGGTAGTTGGGCCGGTTACGCCGAGTACTGGGAATCGCTACTACGGGAGTTTGAAGCGGACCCCGATGGGTTCGTGGCGCGGGTCATGAGCGGCGAGGAGGTCTAGCCCGACACGTTTCGGCCGCCACCG
>CAILQO010000537.1 GCA_903836285.1 uncultured Chloroflexota bacterium | reverse complement strand
GCTGACCAACAGGACGCTGGCTTCCGGCTGGACGCGTGATCGGCATCGGCTCGCGATGCTCTCTAATGCTGTCGCGGGGGCGCTCTAGCATTTTCCTTGTCGTGCGGGGCATGGCATTAGGACCGTGGCCATTCTTGGCTCCCAAGGGTCGCTTGCGTTCCCGCGCGACGGGGGTCAAGCTGACACGCTCGTCGCGATGTGCGGGCCAACCGAGATGGGACGTTCCACGGCGCACTCGCTGGGCTTGGTGTCGCCCTCCGTGCCCAAGCCCGATCACGATGAACTGTCGCACCACTCACGAATCCGACGCGCGGCGGTGATCACGTCCGCCATGTCTGCATCGCTACCCAGGAGGAGCGATTGGCCAAGCCACACGCCTTCCTCGCGGCTAGCGCGGTCCGTGTTGGGCAGGTCCTCGGCATCTGGGTCGGTCGGAATGTCGATGGCGCGCCCGGTCGCGCGTGCGATCTCGGACCACGTTCGCCGGGCTGCAAGTACCCCGGGCATCCGATGAAGCGGGATCTCGTATCCGGGGCTGCACGGGATACCTTCGGCCCGCATCGCGCGGATGAACCAGGATCTGGGCCGATCGCCGAAGGCACTCGCGTCGTAGCGGATCACGAATAGGTGGCGCGCGTGCGTCGTCACCCCTTCCGGCCGACTCTGCGTGCTCAGGCCGGGAATATCTCTGAGCCCGGATTCAAGCAGGCGCGCGGAACGTTCGCGCCGCATCATCTGATCAGGCAGGCGCGCAATCTGCGCCACGAGGAGCGCCGCCTGTACCTCGGTGAGGCGGTGGTTTGATCCGGCGACCTCATGTTGGTACCACGTGCCACCCGGGCTGCGACCACAGTTCGCCAGCGACCACGCGCGGTCCGCGATCGTGTCGTCGTCTGTGACGATCGCGCCGCCCTCACCGGCGTTCAAGTTTTTCGATGATTGAAACGAGAAGGTGCCGGCGTCGCCGATCGCGCCTACGCCTCGTCCACGCCAGGCGGCCCCGATTGCCTGGGCGGCGTCCTCGACGACCCGAAGCCCATGTGTGGTCGCCACACCGATGATCCCGTCCATGTCGGCGGGTTGACCGGCGATGTGGACGGGGACGATCGCGCGCGTGCGCGACGAGACGCGCGTTGCGACGGACGCGGGGTCGAGGGTGTACGTCGCGGGGTCGATGTCCGCGAACACCGGAATGGCGCCGAGGGTAGTAACGGCGGTCGCCGTTGCGAGAAAGGTGTATGCCGGGACGATGACCTCGTCGAGTGGTTGCACCCCGACCGCCTTCAGTGCGACTTCCAAGGCGACCGTGCCATTCGCGGTCGCGATCGCGCGCCTGCACCGGTGCATTGTTTCAAGTCGCTCAGTGAACGCTCGGCCGTAGCCCTCGCCGAGGCGGGACCCCCAACGGCCGGAGCGAAGCGCATCGAGCACGGCGGCCTCGTCACTGGCGTCGAACACTGGCCACGCAGGGAACGGCCTTGACCGAATCGGTTCCGCACCGTCGATGGCCAAGGCAGGGGCGTTTGCCATGTCGTCGCTCCCAGGTGCGCACTTCAGCGCAGGCACCTAACGCTCGATCCGATCTGGAACCACCCGACTGTAGCGACTCGTACCGCGCGTGTCCCTGCCTTTCCCCAGGAAAGCTCCCACGCGTCCTGTACCTCCTCTGCCGTTGCGACGGGACAGGGGCTGCCTACCTCCAAATGAGCGGTCGGCAGGCGATACTCTGCAACGAGCGACCCGGTGACGATTGTGGCCAGCGCCGTCGCTTCGGGTCTACGGCGGAAGGCAGCACCTCAATGGCGTCACGCACGGTTGGTGGCAAGGAAGCAAAAAGTACGTCGCGCATGCGCCGCGACCTGCGCGATCGCGTCTCCCGCATGTGGGCCTTTGACGGGCATGAGCACCTGATACTGCCGGAGGAGCACGAGCGCCGGGCCTCGGACTGCTTCTACCTGACGAATCACTATCTCAACATGGATCTCGTGGCCGCTGGAATGCCCGAGGCGGCGATGCGGGCGCTCGTTGACACAACCATCCCACTTGACGCCCGTTGGGCATCGTTCGCACCGTTCTGGGAGGTGTGCCGAACCACCGGCTACGGCATCGCGGTCGAACGCGCGATTAAGCTCCTCTACGACTTGCCAGGCCTCTCCACCACGACCTACCGGGAACTTTCTGAGCGTGTCGCCCAGACCGCGGGGCGCCCCGAGTGGTACGAGCACGTGCTTAAGGAAGAGGGTCGGATCGTCGGCTCGCTGATGGACGTCGGCTCCACGAAGGGGAACCGGCGCTACTTTCTACCGGTAATGCGTCTTGATGCATTCATCATGGCGCGCGACGCGACCTCCTTCGCGAGGGCAGTCGCACCGGTAAAGGCGGCTCCGACGGGAGCCGACGCACCGGCAACTCTGGGTGCATACCTGCAAGGGCTCGATCGTGTCATTGATCGTCACATCGCCGACGGCGCAGTCGGTTTCAAGTGCGGGTTGGCGTATCGACGTTCAATCCGCTTCGAAGCCGTTGATCGCGTGACGGCATCACGCTTGTACGAACATGCGCTGGCCGGGTCCATAACAGACCCCGCGGCGGAGTCGCTTCAGGACTTCCTATTCCATGAAGTGTGTGATCGTGCAGGTGCGATGGGTGTGCCTTACCAGATCCATACCGGCCTCCAGAACGGCAACTGGGGTGCCGACATTGTGCTGACAAATCCGGTGCACCTGACGAACACGCTCAAGGCACACCCCACAACTCGGTTCGACCTGTTTCACGGTGGGTACCCGTATGTCGGCGAGCTTGCGACGCTCGCGAAGAACTTTCCGAACGCGTACATCAATGCCTGTTGGCTGGCGATCATCAGCCCGACCGTACTCGGAAGAGCGCTGCATGAATGGCTTGACACAGTCCCTCACTCAAAAATCCAAGCCTTTGGCGGTGATTACCACATGCCCGAGCTGGCCTGCGCCCACGGGCACATGGCGAGGGAGGTCGTAGGCTCCGTGCTTGCTGACCGCGTCGAGATGCGCCTGCTCGAGGAATCTGACGCACTAACCATCGCCGACCGGCTGCTCCGGACGAACGGGATATCGTTGTTCAAGATTCCGGCACCGACCATCGCCAAGATGACCGCGCCGCTCACATGAGCAGCAAATTCAGTACTCGGGATCATCGCGTTCACCGCGTGAGTGCATCGGTGCATCCGCGGTTGAGCGTGATGACGCGTTCACCGTTTGCGGCGAGCGGCGAAAGGTGAGCGCGCAGTCCGTCGATGCGATTCACATTCGACCCATCAGGCAACGGACCAGACGGCCTTACGAAGGGTCTCTAGCAGCTTTTTGAGTCAAAGCCGTAAAGGGTCGCAGCATTAGCATAGTAGAACTTGCGCGCTTGTTCGACCCCAAGCCGCACGGGGAACGCCTCGTCAGGTTGGTCCGCATCCCAGTGCGGGTAGTCGCTCGCGAACACGATACGGTCGACAAGCGGGCCCAGATGGTCGAGCATCTCCGCAAATTGGTGGGGGTGATGCGGCTCCTCCATGGGCTGGGTCGTCGCCCACACATGGCGGTGCACGTACTCGGATGGTGCCAACGACAAGTGCGGTACCTCGTCACGAAGGAGCGACCACGCCGCATCCAGACGCCAGCAGAGTGAAGGCAGCCAAGCGAAGCCGTTCTCGACGCTG
Source organism: uncultured Chloroflexota bacterium (assembly GCA_903836285.1). Taxonomy (GTDB): domain Bacteria; phylum Chloroflexota; class UBA11872; order UBA12225; family UBA12225; genus CAILQO01. The sequence goes on along the minus strand of CAILQO010000537.1, from coordinate 4,988 downwards.
ATCACTTGCAGGCCCGGGAAGCGTTCGAAGACCCCTTCGGTGACCAAGCTGATGATGTTCGCTTGCATCGCCTGTGCTGGTCCTACGTGGTCCTCCAAGTAGAAGGATGGCCAGCCGGCACCTGTGACCGGGTTGCCGTACGAACCGAACGCGTGTGATGCGACTTTCAGGCCAAGATCCTCGCATGCCTCATAAATTGGCCAGTACTTGCGACGCCCCATGGGTTCCTGCGGTCGGCCGGTGAACAGCACTTGCACGAACCGCGTGTCGCGCGCGCGACGCCGGATTTCAGCAACCGCGAGATCCGGCGCCTCGATAGCCACCGCGATGGACGCTCGGAGCCGCGGCTCACGATCAAGCCACTCGGCAACCTGCCAGTCGTTGCATGCGGTCGCCAAGGCAGCGCCAAGCTCAAGGTTCGTCTGCGAAGCGGCCGGCGACAGTGGGTTCAGGATCGCGTAAGCGACGCGGCAGCGGTCGAGGTAATCCTCCCGCACAAAGTCAACATCCGACCCCGCGCGCCGGCCTGACGGAGGACGTGCATCGGCGCGGTGATCCATGAAGCGCGGGTAGAAGCCTCCCGACGGCGAGCGAACCCCGAACGTCTCCACATGACGGCGCCACCGCTCGGGCAGGTACGGCACGAGCGCCCACACATCACCGTGCAACTCGTTGTGCAAATCGCAGTCAATCAGGGCTGGGCGCACTAGTGCCGCGGTCTGCGATACGGTCCGTTCGATGATTGTGACCACGGTGGGGACTCCTTTCTTGGTGCCCGCCTTAGGGGAGACCGTAGAGCGCCTTGGCATTGTCGGCACGGATGCGGTCGGCGAGTTGAGCCGGCACGATGTTGAGCAGTCGATCTGGATCCGACGCGTGACGATGCGGATAGTCACTGCTATACATCAGCACATGCTCACTGCCAATTTGATCAATTGCTTGTAGAAGGTGGTCGTTTCGATCCGGGGCGTCGAGCGGTTGGATCGTGAACCGGAAATGATCCCTGAGGTATGCCGATGGAGGGCGCCGGACCCACGGCACGAGGCGCCGGAGGTTGCGCCACTCCTTGTCGAATCGCCAGAGAAACGGGCCGATCCATGTGAAACCGGCCTCAAGCACGGCGACCTTCACTCCTGGGTGGGCTTCGAGTGTGCCCTCCGTGATCAGACTGACGAGCTGCGACTGGACCACATGGGCCATTCCTGCATAGTCCTCAAGGTAGTACGAGGACCAGCCGGACGGTGTGGGCGGTGTGCCGGGCGCGCCACCGAAGTGAATTGCTGCAACCAAGTCGTTGCGCGCAATCGCATCCCAGATAGGGCTATTTATCCTGCTTCCAAGCGGGAATGTTGTTCTTGCAGGGAGGTTTGCCTGCACGAAGCCGGGATGCCCACCGACCCGGTCGATCTCCCGGGCAGCAAGCTCCGGGTAGTGCACCGGGACGACGATTCCGGCGCGCAGTCGAGGATCTTGATCAAGCCACTCGGCGGCGAGCCAGTCGTTCGCCGCGCTTGAGAAAGCAACGGCAGCGTCCGGGTTGTGCAGACTGTCAACCTGGTAGGTGCAGCACAGGATCGCGTACTCCACTTCGTCGCAATCGAGCACGTCGCGCTGCAGGGCCTCAAGGCTTGAGCCGGCAGGCGGCCCGTTGGGTGCGTCAAGTCCTGTGCGTGAGGTCGTCGGTGCGAACCGGGGGTACGCAGTCTCCACCACCCCCTTCATGAGCGTGTTGGTCACGTGGTCGCGCCAGTGCGCCGAAAGGTAGGGGAAGAGGGACTGGGTCGACGGTACGACGGCATGGACGTCGGCATCCACAAGCGTCCGCGCGCGGGCCATCGTTCCGTGGGACGTCTCGGAATCGTGATTTCCGGTCACGGCACCATCTCCCGGTCGGTCGCCTCGTTCCCACCATTCGACCGCGCCCCGAGAAGGTGCGACAACTTGGCGGCTTCCCCGGTCGACGGGCGGCGATCAAGGTCGACGACGATGACGCCACCCAACTCCTCGACCGCATACGTCGTTGCGTGGAGATTGAACCCGTCTGTACCCGCCGCTTCGACCTTCACGTCGTAGTTGCGCACGCGCAGCCGCTGGGGGTCGCAGACCGATTGGCCGGTGCGAAGGTCGAACTCCCACCCGTGCCAGATGCACGAGATGATCGGCACCTCTGCGCGATTCGTGTAATCGCCCGGTTCGCTTGAGACGAGCAGGCCAGGCCAGAGGTGACCCTCGCAAAGTGGTGCGCCCTGGTGAGGGCAGCGATTGAGGATTGCAAAGTACTCGCCATCGATATTGAAGATACCGATGGGTAAGCCCCCAATATTGACGATCGTCCGACCGCCTTCGGGGATCTCTCCGGAGCGCGCCACGACATGACGGGCCATTGCAGGCAGCGTAGCACGGCTGTCGGTGCGCCCGACGCTAGCTGCTATAGGGGTCGACTGCGTCGCGCAGGCCGTCGCCGAGTAGGAAGTACGCCGCGACAGTCACGATGACAGGTATCGCCGGGAGGAGCATCCACGGGTGGATGAGGATGCTGTCAAGCTGTTGCGCGTCTTTCAGGAGCACACCCCAGCTCACAGCCGGGGGCAACATCCCGAGTCCAAGGAAACTGAGGGTCGTTTCCCCGAGGATCGAGTACGGCACGGCGAGTGTCGCCACCACGATGATGTGGCTTGCCGCATTGGGAAGCATGTGCGAAAGTATGATTCTCAGATGCGAGGACCCAGCGAGTCGCGCCGCTGCGATGTAGTCGAGCGAACGGTATGCCATGACCTTGCCTCGCAACTCGCGCGCGAGGCTTGTCCAACCGACGAGGGAGAGGACAAGGGTGATAAGGAAGTAGCGCTGAACGATGGTCGTCGTCCGCGGAAGTGCCGCCGCAATTGCTGCCCACAGCGGCAGCGTCGGAACCGAGCGGATCACTTCGATCAGTCTCTGGATCACGTCATCCCAAGTTCCGCCGACGTATCCCGACGTCGCGCCCATGATCGAGCCAATCGTCAGCGACAGCAGGACGCCGACGAGGCCGACCGTCAGTGAGACGCGCGACCCTTCGAGGATCCGCGAGAACACGTCCCGGCCTTGCTGATCGGCCCCCGCAAGGTAGATGCGGGGCGCGTTTTTTACCTTCTCAAGTGCCGGCGCGACCGCGGTCGGCTGCTGGATGCGAAAGGCGGCGAGTGGGTCACTCGTGGCAGCCGACGACGCCATTGGCGTAGGGGTCGTGCGCACTTGCGGCGCGGGTGCACCCTCCATCGGGGGTCCTGCGGTGACACCGAACAGGTGCACGTTGAAGGTCGTGACTCCGAGAACGCCGTACGGATCTCCTTGCACGAAAAACTCGATTGGCCGGGCCTGCGAGCAGTCGTCAATGTACCGCCATTTGAGTAGGAACGGATCGAGGTCCTGCTCGAGGGCACACACGGCGAGTCGTCCACCGATCACCCGAATAGTTGATGGCGGCGCGAAGCTATGGTTCGTGTCGATGCGATCAGCGCCGTAGGGTGCGAGGAAGGGGGCGAGCGCGGCAGCGACATACATCGCGACAAGTACCCACGCGGCCCAGACCGAAAGCCGGTTGCGCGCGAAGCGGCGCCAGATCAGCCCCCATTGGGAAATCTCGGCACTTCGCTGCTGCTCAAGGTCACTCTGTCGTGCATCCATGGTTGCCGACACGGTCGCCATGCAAACCCTCCCAGTGAGTCCTGCGCCTCAGCTCTCGTCGAGGCGCACTCGCGGGTCGACCCAGGCGAGGAGCAGGTCGGCGAGCAGGTTGCCGATGATGAGCAGGAGCGAAAGCATCAGCAGGAAGGTGACCCCCAAGTACATGTCCTTCTGAATGAGGGCGCGGATGTACAGCGGACCAGTTGTCGGCAGATTGAGGACAATCGAGATGACGACCTCGCCAGAGATAAGCGTGGGGAGGGTCGTGCCGAGCGCCATCACCAGCGGGTGCAACGCATTTCGGACCGCGTGGCGCCATATCACCCGTGTCTCATGCAGGCCCTTCGACCGTGCAGTCTGCACGTATTGCTGGCCGAGTACGTCCAGAAGGTTTGCGCGCATGATCCGGGTGAGCGAAGCCGTCCCCCCGGCGATCAGCACCACGACTGGGATCCACACGTGCGATAGGAAGTCCAGCAGCTTTGCCACCGACCACGGGGCGTTTTGGAACTCCCGTGAGAATAGCGTGCCCACTTCCTGATTGAGGACTGACGCGGAGAACACGAGTAGGACGAGCGCGAAAAGGAATTGAGGGATCGCGACACCCAGGAACTGCAGGACCTGAATAACATAGTCTGGAATCGTGTGGCGGTGCGTCGCCGAGTATACGCCCAGTGGTATCGAGATACCCCAGCTGATGATCAGCGCGAAGACGGCCAGCCCGATCGAGAAGGCCAGGCGGCTCCAGATGAGGGCGGCAACCGGCATGTCCATTGTGAATGACTGACCGAAATCCCCGGTAACCGCACGCGTGATCCACTTTGTGTACTTGACATGGATTGGATCTCTGAGTCCATACAAGTCTTCGAGCGCGTTGATCTGTTCTTGGGATATCTCACCGCCGGACTGGCGCATTTGCGCGATCTTGGTGTCGAGAGCACTTCCAGGCGGCAACTCGATCAGGATGAATCCAAGCACCGAAATCAGCGCGACGACGAAGATCATCGAAGTGAAGCGACGGATTAGGAACGTCAGCATCGTGCAGACCCCATTGATGGTCCCGAGCCTGCGTTTGGCGCAGAGTAGCCGCAATTGACCGCTTGACTTGCGGGCAAGCTCAAATCACCTGCCGGGTGTTCGGCGCCTGAATATGAAGGGCAAAGCAGGTACCCCCACCGTCGGGACAGCGGGAGCTGTCAAGACGCGGAGGCGCAGGCGGTTGCCGACCTCCAAACGTGAGAAGGTCGGCATGGCTTTGACGCTAACTGTGCGCGGCTGGGTCCGTCCAGTACCACGTCTCCGGCTCGTACACCGCAGGGGTG
>CAILQO010000536.1 GCA_903836285.1 uncultured Chloroflexota bacterium | reverse complement strand
GTGCTGAACCCTTCGTACACTCTGGCGACCACAGACTCGCGCACGCCCCTTGAGTGAGGAGACCCTCCGTGCCTGTCACCCACGCGCCCGAAGTGCACGTCCCCAACGACACCGTTCTGGACTACGAGGCATCATTTGTCCGCGATCGCCCGGGTTCGGCCGCCCTCTACGCGCGTGCCGGTGAAGTCTTCCCAAGCGGTGTCACGCACGACGCGCGCTACCTCAGCCCCTTCCCGCTGTATATGCGGGACGCCTCCGGCCCGTACAAGTGGGACGTCGACGGCCACCGGTACATCGACTACGCGATCGGTCACGGCGCCCTCATGTTCGGCCACGCGCACCCAACCCTGGTCGAGGCGGTGCAGGCACAGGTCGCGCGCGGAACGCATTTCGGCGCCGCCCATGAGCTCGAGGTCGAGTGGGGCGAATGGACGAAGCGCCTTATCCCATCTGCCGAACGTGTCCGCTTCACGGCGTCCGGCACCGAGGCGACGCACATGGCGATCCGCCTCGCCCGTAGCTTCACTGGGCGCACGCGCGTCCTGAAGTTCGAGGGGCACTTCCATGGCTGGCACGATGCCGTCACCGCCGGGGTCGAACCGCCATACGACGTGCCAAGCTCGAGCGGCGTGCCCGGCAGCGTCCTCGATGCCGTCGTGGTCCTGCCGCCCGATCTCGAACGCGTGGAGGCCGCCCTCTCTGCCGGTGATATCGCCGCCGTGATCGTCGAACCGACTGGTGCGGCGTGGGGCGCCCTGCCGATCGATGCCGATTTCCTCCACGGCCTGCGTGAGGCAACCCGTGCCACTGGGACCGTCCTCATCTTCGACGAGGTCATCACCGGCTTCCGTTGCGCCCCCGGCGGCGCCCAGGAGGTGTACGGCATCATGCCGGACCTCACGACCCTCGCCAAGATCCTTGCGGGGGGATTGCCCGGCGGTGCCGTCTGCGGGCGCGTCGAGATCATGGACATCATCCGCTTCGGCGACAACGCAGCGTGGAACCGCGGGCGACGCATCGCGCACCCGGGCACGTACAACGGCAATCCACTATCAGCCGTCGCCGGGACCGCCGCCCTCAAGTTGTGCGCCGACGGCACCGCGCAAGCCCACGCCAACCGCCTCGGCGCGCGCTTGCGCGACGGCCTGAATGCCGTCGGCGCCAAATACGACCTGGAGGGGTGCGCGTACGGCACCTTCAGCATGTTCCACCTCGTCCTCGACCGCGGACGCCTCCACGCCGAGGGTGGGCCGATCTACGTCAAGGGGCGCGATCCCCGCGTGACCAAGCTGCGCAAGGCGATGATCGTGCAGGGCGTGGACTTCTTCAGCACCGGCGGGATGGTCTCGGCCGTGCATTCTGATGCCGACATCGACGTCACTGTCGCAGCTTTCGCGCGTGCGATGGATGCCCTGGACAAGGACGGGACCTTGGCATGAGCACCGAGGCCTCAACCGGCACCGTCGAGTGGGTGCATGTCGCGGCGGCGAAGGGGGCACCGGCCAGGGCCGTCACTTTTGCAGAAGTCGTCACCAATCACGGCATCAGCGGCGACTGGCGCACGCGATCCGGGTCGCGCCGGCAGTTGACCCTTGTGGATGCCGACGTGCTGGAGGACGTCGCGCGCACCCTCGGCATCGAGGTAGCGCCGGGGGCTTCGCGCCGCCAGGTGACCGTGCGCGGGATGGACCTCAACGCCGCCATCGGTCATCACGTCGCCGTCGGAGAGGTGGTGATCGAGGTATCGCTGGCCTGCGACCCGTGCGAGCAGATGGAGGTGGCCATCGGCCCGGGCGGGCGGGCGGCCCTCGAAGGCCGCGGAGGCATCTGCGGTCGGGTGCTGTCCGGCGGCACCATCCGCCCGGGCGACATCGTCCGCCTCGTGCCTCGCGCCTGAAGCCGCAGCCTCAGCCTCCTCTCCCGGCGCACGAACTCGGGGGAGGGGTGAGCGGAGGGGGCAATTCCGACGAAGAGGGCCAAGGAGGGAGTGGGGTACTCCGGGGGCGCGGATGGAGCTCCCTCCCGTCACTCCAGGGCAATGGCAGGGGCCAATACTCCCCACTCCCGTTGATATCGGGGAGGTTCAGGGAGTGGGGACCGCTCCCGTCGTTCTGGGGATGGTGGGCGTTGACGGAACCTACGCGGCGCGCGCCGCCGTACCGTCCAAGCCGCAGTGCGCCAGCGACACCACCCACAGGCGCCGCGCCGCCGCGAGATCGCGTGCCGCCCCGCTGGTGAACGCCGGCCTGCGGTCGGCGAAGTACACCCCCGACACCCCCTCGACCTCGGGTGACGATGCCAAGTAGATGCTCGTCTGTGCCCCTGCCTCGGGCGACCGCGCGAAGAGGCGGGCAACTTGCCACCCGACCTGCATGATCGGTGTCCGTTGACCCGTCATGCCAAAGTTGCTCGCCACGAAGCCGGGATGCACGGCGTTGGCCGTCACCCGCGTGCCCTGCAACTGGCGCGCTAGCTCGACCGTGAACAGGATGTTCGCCAGCTTCGACTGGCCGTATGCACGCCACCCTGAATACGTGCGCGCTCCCTGGAGGTCGTCGAAGTCCATCCGCGCCATCATGTGCGCACCCGACGCCACCGTGACGACCCGCGCCGGTGCCGAGGTCACCAGCACGTCGCGCAGCTCGTGTGTCAGGCGGAACGGCGCCAGGTGGTTGAGGGCCCACGTCATCTCCACGCCGTCGGCACTTACCTGCCGGGTGTCGAAGATGGCGCCGGCGTTGTTGACCAACACGTCGAGGCGATCGTGGGCCGAACGGAATGCACTGGCGAGGCGCACGACTTCCGACTGGACCGATACGTCAGCGACCAGGCCGGTGACCTCCGGGTTCCCCGTTTCGGCGACAAGTGACCGGACAACTTGGTCAGTACGCCCGTGGTCGCGTCCGGCCACGACGACGGTGGCGCCCATATTCGCGAGGCCGCGCGCCGTCTCGCGCCCGATCCCGCGGGTCCCTCCCGTGACAAGGCACACCTTGCCGAGCAATGCAGTGTTCATGGGTAAAGGATGACAGGTCACACCTGCCACGACGCACGCCGGTCGCGCGCTAGACGGTCGGGGTGCCAAGCCCACCCTTGCCGATCGGCACGGCCTCATCCTCGCCGGGCCACGGCGGCATCGTCGTGCAGAGGAACCGCATCGCCCCACCGTCGCCCGCCGCAAATTGGAACGACCACCCAAGCGGGATCGCGAGGGTGTCGCCCGGGCCGACCGGGTGGATGCTCCCCGATTCCGCGCCGGGGGCCTGACGCCACACCCGCCCGTGACCCTCGAGCACGTACCACGCCTCCTCGACGGTTCGGTGCCGCACCGGCCGGGAAACCTGCCCCGCCTGGATCGTGATCTCGACGATGCTGGCGCGCGTGACGCCGTTGCGGGCCGCGAGGAGGAACCGCACCTCTGATCCGTCGGGCGCGATGGTGTCCGGCGACCCAGCGGCGCGAGCCGGCACCAAGGTGGCAGGTACAGGGTCGGGGACGGATGGCTCGGTGGTCGGCACCAGTTGGGGCCTCCTTGAGACCTGCACGGTTCGGGCGGCGTTCAAGAGGTGTTGGGGCGTTTCCGGGCGGAACCCCGAGCCCTTCGGGGCGCGATTCTCGCACACGCGCCCTCGATGACCCGCCCGGTCGGTGGGTTGCCATCGCCATCCGGCGGCGGGTATCGTTCCGCGGGGCCTCAGGGCATCGAACGCATGGCAGGGTCAAACGACACGGGAGCCTCGCAAGGGGCCGGAAGCAACGCCAGCCCGGCACCCATCGTGGGTACCGGTGGCGCGCCCGTCGTGCATCGCCCCGCCGGTGGGCCGATGACCCTCGACCACCTCCAGCGCCTTGCCCTCGCCGAGCTTGCGTTGCGCGGACCGAAAGGCTTCGTCGGTCGGGGCGGCCCCGCGGTCACCACGCGTGACGTCCAGACCCGACCGTTCGTTGAGGTCGCCCTCCTCTACGGTCAGGCTGTCGGCGGCACCCGCCCGGTCGAGCTTGCCCTTACCCGCCTGCAGGACATGGCGCGCGACCACGAGTGCGATGCTGTCGTTGCCGTCGAGCTCCTCGAGTACGAGGTCAAGGTCGGCACGGTCATCGTCGCCTACGGCACCGGCATCCGTTACCTCGACGTCTAGACGCCGTTCCCACCGGGCCGCCGACTGGCGTTGGGCACATCTCCCTTCGGTCTCCGGGTATCCGCCTGTCGCAACGGGGGACCATTGTGGGAGGCGGTGAGGAAGGGCGTGGGGCGATTTGTTACGGCAGTGAAGCCGTCGTGGCGCTCCACGCCAGCCACGCGTGCAGTCGACGCCGGTCCACGGGCATCCCCGCCCGCTTGGGTTCGGAAGCGCGGTGGTTGCGTTCGTGCCGATGCGCCGCCCAGATCCATCGCGACATGCCGGCGGCGGGGCGGGCACGAATCATGCATGTGTCCCAACGAATTCGCCGGATCGTCCTTGGACGGTGCCACGCTTCGCCACCGAGAGGCTCTTTGGAGGGAGCGCGAGACCCCGTGGCGCACCCCACCGGGAGCGCCGGCGCCCTCGTGATCCGCGTATGCGCCGACCCGTTCCCACGAACGCCCCTGCCGACAACGCGCGGTCCCAGGCGGGACGAACCCGGCCGAACGACATATGGGTATGGGAGCTCGTCGGGGCTGCTGGGGCAAGACTGCCCGCGGACCCAGTTCTTGCGCCCAGTGGCGGTCGCGTGCGTCGATGCGCCTCGGTTCGCGGAGCTCGTGCTCTTCGCTCCGGTCGGGCGACGCCGCGCCTGGATCACGCTGCGCCCGCGGTTGCGGTGGTGTTCGCAAAGATGCGCTTGGCCGCCCACACGATGGCCATCACCAGCAGGACGCCGGCGAGGAGGGTCCACCCCCAACGGACGACGAGGTGCGCCACGTGGTGCATGCGCCCGCCGAGCCAGTAGCCCCCGCTCACGTAGATGAGTGACCACAGCAACGCCGCCGGCGCCTCGATCTGCAGGAACCGGCGCAGCGGCATGCCGCTCGTGCCGGCGGCGACCGCGAACGCCGTGCGCCCCTGGCCGACCACGTGCATGATCAGCATGAGCCACCAGCCATGGTGCTCCATTGCCGGTTCGGCATCCGAGAGCTTCTTGAGGAGGTACTTGCCGACCCGCCCCGATGCAGGGTGCGCGAGGATGCGCGAGATCCCCATGCGGCCCAGCGTCCAGTCGAACGCCGCGCCGATGATCGTCCCGATGGTGGCGAGGATGACCATCAGGGGGAGTGACGCGTCGTTCGCCCGACCCGCGGCGGCGGCGACTACGACCGCGATCCCGCCCGGCAACGCCACGCTGACCAGCGCCGTGTTCTCGAGGATCGCGCCGATGAAGGTCAGCACCTCCGCGTGCGGCCCGAGCGACTGGATCGTCCCGACCAGCCACGTCTCGAAGGCCCCGGGCGGAACCAGGCGTGCGGCCTCTGACGCGGCGTCCGTCGCCGTGCCTGCTACCGCCGTGGCGACCGCAATCGCTTCGCCTTCAAACAATCAAAACCTCCCCGCGACGGCAGTGCGGTGGCGAGGGAGACCTCGCCCAAGGTCCACCCCCTTCTTGATCATAGGTGCCGTGCCCGTTTTGCCGCACGGTCCTGGCACGCGCCTCGTGGCGGACGGGTTGCGGTAGCCCTGTCGCCTGCGAGCGGTTCTGCGCTCATGGGCGCCTACGCTCGGGACCGATCTCAGGGATTTCACCGACGCGCGAATGCACGCCACGCGCCACACTCCATCCCGAGGAGGTACGAAGCAATGGCCCGCACCGCTCCGAGG
>CAILQO010000535.1 GCA_903836285.1 uncultured Chloroflexota bacterium | reverse complement strand
GTCTGAAGGTGGGCTGACAGCGCGCCTGCGTGCGTGAGCCGGAGCGGCGTCCACCCGGCGCTTGCGACTCCCATGCTTCTCGAGGATCGTGTGCGCCTCGGCACGGAACGCCTCGCCCCTGCGTACGGCCCACACACGCTCGCGTGCCATCCGAGCCGCCTCTTCGTGGTCGACGATGCGCGCCGGATAGTCGAGGCCGATGCGGCACCCCACGGTCAATTGAAGGGCTTCCGGCATCTTCCACGGTTCGTGGATGAATGCATCAGGCACGCGCCGAACTTCTGGAACCCAACGCCGGATAAACGTGCCGTCGGGGTCTTGGTCGAGCGACTGCTTCACCGGGTTGTACATCCGGACGGTGTTCGTGCCAGTCGTCCCACTTTGCATCTGGACTTGCGACCAATGAATGCCCGCCTCGTAATCGGTGAACAGTTGCGCGAGGTGGAGGCCCGTCTCGCGCCAGTGCAACCACAGCTGGTACGAAGCAAACGCCACGAGCATGGCACGCATCCGGAAGTTGATCCACCCAGTCGCCGCCAACGACCGCATGCACGCATCCACGAACGGGAATCCCGTCTTCCCGAACGCCCACGCGTCAAACCGTGCACGATCGAACGCCCCTTCACGCAGGCCATCGTATGCGCGATGCAGGTTTTGGAACTCGATTGACGGGGCGGACTCAAGCTTCTGCATGAAGTGGCAGTGCCAGTGAAGCCGCCCAACGTAGGCACGGAGCGCCGTCGCCCACGCGCCCCGTGCCGATACTGGCGTTGCCTTGACCTCGGCGATTCGCGCCCACGTGGCTTGGGAAACTTCGCGCACCGACAGCGTCCCGTAGGCAAGGTGGGTCGATAGGCGCGAACAGGCCTCAGCCGCCGTCAGTGGGCTGGACATCTCCCGGTGGTACGACTGGCCACGTCGCTGCAGAAACGTGTGCAGCAAACGCACCCCGGCATCGCGTCCGCCCGGCTGGCGCCCTGGACACGGGTCTGGCGCGAGCCCAATGTCCAATGCGTCCGGGATGGTGCCGCCAACGATCGATGGCTCCGTCCGGATGAACTTCGGCGAGGCCACGACCGGTCGTCCCATCGTTCGTTCCCATCGTGCTGCCCAGCCATCACGCGTTCGCAGCGGACGAACAACACCGTTCTGGGACACCTCGCGCCACGGCACCGATGCACCCCGTGCCCACACACCAACGCACCGATCACGGTCGTACGTCCATCCGTTGCCGGTCTCCTCGTGTGACCAGAGGCCCCGGACGCCTACCTGCCGATGCAGGCGCTCCAGCAGGTCAACGACGTCACCGGTGCGGACGATGAGCGCCCCGCCGACGGCCTCGAGGTCGCGGCGAAGTTCCACGAGCGACTCCCGAACGAACTCCCACTGCCGGCCAGACGTATCAGGCAGCGCCCAGTAATCCGGTTCGACGACGTAGAGGCACACGACCGGGTCACCGGTCTCGACCGCCTCGGCGAGCGGCCGGTGATCTGCTGTCCGCAGGTCACGCTTGAACCAGACCACCTGAACCATCGCATCACCCCCGTCGCACCCAGAGGATGGCACCGGGTACGTCGCTGGCCGGGCCGCCGGTGGCGCCCGCGACGCCACAACCGCGTACGCTAGGCAGGTGGAGACGATTGGCCATCACCCCGTGAGCCACCCTCGGCCATGTAGCGTCGCTGTGATCGGTGCCGGTCCAGCCGGATTGGTCGCGGCCAGGCGACTTGAGGCTGCTGGTGTCGAGGTTGTGGTCTTCGAGAAAAGCCGCGGCATCGGTGGACGTGTCGCGACACGGCGCACCAGCGACGGCCTCGCGTTCGATCACGGCGCGCAATACGTAACGGCCCGGGGCGCCTCTTTTGCGCGATTTCTCTTGGACGCCCAGTCCGCGGGTTTGGCGATCCGATGGGATCCTGTGGTTGATCCACCACGTGCACGCTTCGCTGAAGGCTCCACGGGTGGTGCTTCGACGGCGGAGCCGCCCGGATGGTTCGTCGGGTCGCCAGGCATGTCTTCGCTCTTCAGGTCACTCGCTTCCCCGCTGACGGTGCGATACGAGGTCACGGTGACGATGGTCGACCCCACAGACCGGGGTGTGTGGCTGGTAGCCGACGATTCCGAGCGCGGTCGGCGACGCATCGGCGCGTTCGATGCCGCGGTCATCGCAATCCCTGCGCCACAGGCTTCGGCCATCGCCGGTCACCTTCCAACCGTCGCGGAGACACTTGCGAGTGTGGTCACCACGCCGTGCTGGGCATTGATGATCGCCTTCGAGGGGTCCCGAAATCTCCCGGCGGAGGTGTTCCGCCCTGCCGACGGTCCGATCGCGTGGGTCGCGCGCGACGCGTCAAAGCCGGGTCGGTCGAATGACTCCACCACGCTTGTTGTGCACGCGACGCCAGAATGGTCGCGGGATCACCTTGACGACGCGCCGGACGCCGTAACGGCTCATCTCCTCACGGCGCTGGCAAGCGTCGTCGGTACGACACTTTCCGCACCGACCCTCGTTGCCGCGCACCGGTGGCGCTACGCCCAGACGACCGTGCCGCTCGGCGCGCCGTTCATCGCGGCGGCCGATGGGAGGGTCTTGATCGGAGGTGACTGGACGACTGGCGCACGCGTCGAAGCCGCTTGGGACAGCGGCGAAGCGATGGCCAACCATCTCCTCGGAGCCTAGCGGGACGCCCTGCCCTTGGGGCTACGACTGGGCGTACGTCAGGATGCCGCCCATCAACACGCAGTTGATGACGTCGTTCCCGACCTCAAGTGCCCAGACGCCGAAACCGTGACCGCCAAACAGGCGATGACCCAGCGGCGCCGAAGCGGCAAACCCACCGCCAACGACGAGCCCGACGACAAGCCCATCGACGACACCGAACGAGGTGGTCAGCCCAGCTCGCATCGCGAGGTTGATCACCACCGCCATGACCGCGGCCTGAACGACCTGGGCCAGAAACGTGGCGCCGAAGACAACGCCCATCGGCACATTGCCGCCTGGTTTGATATCCGCACCCGCCGGATGGCCCATCAGACGCCACCACAATGGGAAAAACGTCCTGGGTCCGAACCACAACCCTCCAGAAAGGGTTCCGACAAACCCCGCAGCGAGCACACCACCCCAACTGATTCCGTCAAACATCGTCCTGCTCCGGCGCGCGGCACCGAATTAGGCGCGTGTGTCGCTTCGCCGACGGGAAAACGCAGGACCACACCCTTCGGTTGCCGCGGCGTGTTTGGCGAAGCTACGCGAGACCGTTGAGGAATGCGTCCGCCTCGTTGACCACCGCGGCTCGCCGGTCGGCATCCCACGTGCCAAGGGTGCGATATGGCATCGCCATCCGCGGGTTCCCTTTCAGCACCCCTTCGTTCCGGATCAGGAACGCCCAATACAAGTAGTTGAACGGGCACGCCGTCGGCCCAGACTTCGCCTTGACGTCGTACCGGCACCCCCCACAGTAGTCCGACATGCGGTCGATGTACGCGCCCGACGCCGCGTACGGCTTCGACGCGATGATCCCACCGTCGGCCCACGTTGCCATGCCGTGCGTGTTCGGCAACTCGACCCACTCGAACGCATCGGCGAAGACCGCGAGGTACCACGCCTCGACCTCAGCGGGCCGTACCCCCGCCAGCATCGCGAAGTTGCCCGTGACCATCAGCCGCTGAATGTGGTGCGCGTAGGCGTGACGTTGCGTCTGTGTCACCGTGTCTGCGATGCAGCGCATCGGCGTCTCGGCCGTCCAGTAGAAGGCAGGCAGCGGGCGGGTCGCACCGAGTGCGTTCGTCGCGTGGTAATCCGGCCCGAGGTGCCAATACATGCCCCGGACGTACTCGCGCCAACCAAGCACCTGTCGCACGAAACCTTCCACGGCGTTCAAGGGCGCGCGCCCCGCGCGGAACTCGGCCTCGGCGCCCTCGCAGACTTCGCGCGGCAGCAGCAGCCCCACGTTCAGGTACGGCGAGATCGTCGAATGGAACAGAAACGGCGCGCCATGGCGCATCGCGTCCTGGTAGTCACCGAACGATGGCAGGCAGGTCCGTAGGAAATCGTCGAGGATTCCCAATGCCCCTTCTCGGGTGACCGCCCAGCCAAACGGCTCGAGGTCGCCGAAGCCTTCAGGAAAGCACCTCGCGACGAGGTCAATCACCGCCCGTGTCGCAGCATCCGGAGCCGGTCGCAGCCTCGCCGGGACAGGCAAGCGCGACGGCAGTGCTCGTCGGTTCTCGGCGTCGAGGTTCCAGTGCCCGCCGACCGGTTCGGCGCCATCCATGAGGATGCCCGTCTCGCGGCGCATCTCCCGGTAGAAGAACTCCATCCGGTACGTCTGCCGGCCACCGGCCCACTGGTCGAAGCGGGCATGCGACGCAATGAACCGGTCGTCCTCGCGCACCTCAACAGGGATGCCGAGCGAGTCTTCCCATGACTCGATCATGTGGCGGACGCGCCATTCACCGGCCTCGGTGACGACTAATCGCGTGGCTCGGTGCCTTGCGACGGCTCGCGCGACTTCGCCAGTGAACGACCCGGTATTGCCCGGATCATCCAGACGCACGTAGTCGACACGGACGCCTTCGGCGCGCAACGCATCCGCAAAGTGACGCATCGCCGACAGGATGAAGGCGACCTTCTGCCGGTGGTGCGGCACGTAGGTTGCCTCGACTCGCACCTCGACCATCAGGACAACCTGCGACGGGTCGGCGTATGGCAAATCCTTCAGTGAGGAAACGCCACGCGTGAGTTGGTCGCCGAGGACGAGGCGGATGGTGGTCACGCAGGGAGTATCAAGGATTTCGCCCCGAGCCTCGAGCGTCGGCTACCAACCGCGCGCGAGGTCCGCCAGACCGGGTTGCCACGACCCACGCCGGAAGAGCCAGAGCAGGCTCGAGG
>CAILQO010000534.1 GCA_903836285.1 uncultured Chloroflexota bacterium | reverse complement strand
TGGTCTCGGTTAATACCGAGTGACAACGCGCGCCGGAAATCCACATTGCGGAACCACTTCGTAATTTCTGGATCGCCATCAAAGCTGTGGTTGAAGTGGAAGGTGGCGTCGCTTCCATATGATCCAGGATCCAATTGCACGCGATATCCACCACGTGCAGCATTTTCAATAAATACCGGTATCTTCGCGATGTCCATGTGCCTTGATTGAAGGTCAATCTCACCCGCAATCGCACGGAGGTTTGCGATCTCTAGGTTCTCGGCCAAAGTCATGACGATCTTGTCGATGTACGGGAGCTGGTTCCCTTCGGTGTCGACTGCAAAGTAGTAGGGGTTCCGTTCCATGACCCAATTTGGCGTATTGATCGGAGCGGTGGTCTTCCACGGGGTCAACACCGGCAGATCAACGTTCAGGCGCCAGCTGTTCAGGAACTTGATGTGCAGCACCCAATTGTCGAAGCCGCCCTCCTTTGCAAGCCGTGTGGCCTCGTCGGCTCCGACAAACGCCGGATGGAACTTCTTGAGGTAATGGGCTGGTGCGAACGACCCATTCAGCTCATCGCCGCGCGTCGCGTGGCCCGCACCGAGTGCAGTTGACCCGGCCAAGATGTCAACGAAAAGCGGATATGCCTCGGGGAACACCCATTGCACCGTGATGTCATCGACCTTCTTCACCGTGCCTTGCTTACCATTGACTGACATCTCGGGCGATTGGGACGGCATCAGCTCCTTGTTCTGGAAGATATGCTCGAACCAGAAGATGTAGTCGTCTGCAGAGAACGGTGCGCCATCGGACCACTTCATTCCCTCACGCAGTGTGAGCGTGATTGTCTTCGCGTCTGCCGAAAGGTCATAAGCAGCTGCATGACAAGGCATTACCTTGGTGCCGGTGTAGTCCCAGAAGAGCGGCTTGTCCGTCGAGCAGATGCGGTTGCCATTCTCGCCGTCGCCCGGACCCGTAAATGCCCGGCGCCAAGTCCCGCCATACTTGCCGATTGACTGCAATGGCTTGATCACCATCGGGTTCTTGGGGAGACGCTGCTCGACCGGGGGGAGCGAGCCAGATTTCACGAGGGCCGCGAGTGCCGGTGCCTCGCCAAACTTCGCTGGCACGGTGCCATCAGTGACAATCGTCGGCCCCTCGAGGACCCCAACCAATGAGCCTTGTTGCAGTGGCGCCGCCGCTTCAACGACCGAAGTGGAGCCCGCAAGCAATGGCCCAAGCAGGTCGCCGCCTGCAAGCGCCCCAGCTACCGCACCCACACCGACGGCGCCAACGTCTCGCCGGCGCACGCCACGACCACAGTTACGTTCCATTGCCACCCTCCATGTGACCTCAAGGCCACCATGTGTGAAGCAGGATATACGCCGTGGTCAGTCGTCGCATGCGTCCGCCTGAATCGAACAGGCCTGTCCGCACCCTGGTGGGACAGGCCTGTTCAGGTGGTACCGGGTGAAACGCGCTAGTGCGCCATTTCAATGGTGGTGAACACAAACGCGGCAAGGAACCCAATGATGGTGGCGAGTCCAACTGGCGCGCCGCCTTCCTCGAACGCCTCCGGCATCATCGTCTGTGCAAGCATTGCCATGATCCCCCCGCCGGCAAACGCTTCAACGAAGACGACCACTTCCTCGGACGCCGATGCAAGGAAGAGGTTCCCGACCACCGCTGCAAGTGCAGAAGCGAGGACCAGTGAGAGCCAGAGCGTAAAGATCCGCCCCGGCGTGTACTTCGCACGAACCATCTGCGCGGAACTTGACATTGCTTCCGGCAAGTTCGCCATGAAGACCGCCACGAGGAACGTCGGATTCAGTGCGGAGAAGGTCGTATAGGCGGCGCCGAGCACGACTGATTCAGGGACACCGTCGAGCAGGACACCCATGAATATGGCCAAGGGTGAGCCCCCGCCCTCTTCCTCCTTCCCGTGATGGTGAGCTGCTTCCTCATGCGTCGGCATCGCAACCGCGGCGACGCCCGCCTCGACCCAAGTCTTCGTGTCCACCCCTCTCGCTTGCTGGCGAATGTGGTGCTCAACACTGGCGGCGCCGTGGGTATGCACGGCAACGAGGTCCCGGACCGCTGACTCCAGTGCGGGTGAGTTGAGCATCACCAGCCCGAAATCGTCGGCAGGGATGAACAGCAGCTTGACACTGTCAAGCGCCGTTGCGGACTCCATTCGAGCCTCGCCTGTGACAAGTTCCACCTCACCGAAGCAGTGCCCTGGGCCGTAGTTTCCTGCCATGCCGCCCGGACCACCTGGAGTGAACTCGACGTGACCTTCCTCAATCAGGTACACGCCATCAGACAAGTCACCGGTGCGAAATATCACCGCTCCCGGGCCCAACTTGCGAGTTTCGGCGTGCGGGATCAACTTCACCAGATCTGCCGCAGGCAGTGACCGAAACAGATCACTCGCTGACAGCTGAACAAGCATGTCGGTCGCCTTCTCTCGGCGCGCACGCCGAACGTACGACCGAAGCGACGCCGCCTTGCGAGCCGCGGCACCAGCGTTATCGAGCGCAAGGTTCGCGCCCGCGTACACCATTCCGCCAACAACGAAACCGGTCGCAATCCACAGCCATCCGACCAGCGGATGAAGATGCTCCTCCCTAATGAGCTTCTCCGCGCCGCCCGCGGCGAGCTCAATCGCGAGAGACTCAATCAACGCACCTGCGCCGAACGCCATGATCGCCGCGACGACACGTTTCGGCGCCCGTACGTACACACCAAGCGCAGCGCCGATGAGTAGGGAGCTGGCGGACACTAACCCGACCATGAAGCTCCCGAAGAGCGACCAACCGGTCACCTTCAACTCCGCCTCGCCGGGCACCGACGACGCCACCGCCGCGACTGCTACCGGCAACAACAGACCTGCAAGCATCCCCGACATCGCTGTCGATCCCCTCCCGTGGACGCAGGCACAGGCCTGATCGTCCGTGCGTCGAGCGCACTCATACGGGTGCATGACGCTACAGGCAGACCCCGCAGAGTCGGAGGGCTTTGCGTGGTCTCTGAGATCGAACTGAGGTTCCCTGAGCAACGATTGAGTGTTGGCACCGAATGAGTGTGAAGTGCGACGCGAGGCGCACACGAACCTCGACCGAATCGCCATGCCAGGCGCGGCCAGAACAGCTAAGGGGTCTCCCACAAGGTTGGGCAGCCCGAATTCGATGGCCGAGCACTGGAGGGTTGACCTAGCTGCCCGGCAGGCCACGATCCGGCGTCGGCCGGCCTTGGATGCGCACGCTCGACCCTCTAGTAGGGCAGCACCCGGCGGATGCCATGACCTGCAGCGGTCTTGAGAAGGCACTTAGGTCGCGTTACCGACCATTGAGTCGGCACTTACCCCTTAGCCAGTACCGTGGGCAGTGCGATGGTGAAACGGAAACTCCGACAGGAGTGGGCGGTCCCCTTCAGCCGTGATGTAGAACCCGCCATCGTCGCGATGCATCGCGCTGAAGTTGCGACACCGCTTCCCGTGCCGATGGGACCATCGAATGCGCTTGGCGTGCCCTTGGGCGACGCCCATCGAACTCGACTGGCCCGCGAACCGTTGGCTGGCTTCGCGGGCCATTTGGTCAGACTCTTGTGCCTAATGAGCTCCGAGCGATTGGGCGGTGAAAACGAACGCGGCAAGGAAGCCCATGATCGTCGCCATGCCGACTGGGGCACCGCCGTCTTCGAATGCGTGCGGCAGCATGGTCTGGGCCACCATCGCCATGACACCACCTCCAGCAAACGCTTCGACGAAGACAAGCGTGGTTGGGGAGGCGGTGGCGAGGAACAGGTTGGCCAGGGCAACAACCGTCAGGGAAAAAATTCTTCCGTAAACGAGAAAGTCCGGCTGCTTGGTCCGAAGGAGATCCAAGGTAAAGGCATAGTGGTATCCCCAGACCCCTCCCCAGAACCCCAGGAACCCGAGCTGATAGTCTCCCAAGCGTGGCCAAGCCTGGAGAGCGGCCAACCAGAGAATCCCGGCCAGAAGGGGGTAGAGGGGGACGATGTAGGGCGCCAAGGTAATCCAAGCCGAGGTGCGGTCCGAAACCACGCGGCCTCCTTTTTCGGCCACCTGCAGAGAATGGACTTTGCCTCCACTCAGCCAAACGGCCAGGGCATGGGAGAGCTCATGTCCCAGGACATAGATTCCGCGCGGTCTTGGCAGGAAAAGATACGCCGCCGCCGAAAGTATCCATCCGGCTCCAAAACAGGCTGCCGCCCACCAAGGGAAAGTAGGGGTGGAGGCCGCGAGATC
>CAILQO010000533.1 GCA_903836285.1 uncultured Chloroflexota bacterium | reverse complement strand
GGGCGAAAGGGCCGGAATGGCGCGTCGCGTTGCCTCGTGCCGGGGCACCTGTGCCCGAGGTCGTCGAGGCGCCGACCGCCGACGTGCACGCGATCGTCGACGCGCTACGCGCCCACGTCGCAGACCTTCAGGGTGAGGTGACGCGACTGCGCGCCGACCTCGACGGTGCCCGCGCCGACGCGCAGGCTGCACGGTCAGAGGTCGCCGCCCGTTCCGCCGACGTGGGCCGCCTCGTCGAAGCGCTGGCGGCGTTGACGACGACCGCCCTACCGAAGCCAGAACCCGAGCGGCGTCCGTGGTGGCGCGCCCTGATCGGCGGCTAGCGAACGCGGCGGGTACCGACTGGCGCGGGTGTTGCCCGCACGTTATGGTGACCCAACGGTCGCGCACCTGCGGCCAGACAAATAAAAAAGGCGCCGGCGCGATCCCGGAAAGAGAACGCCGACGCCTGAGGAGAAACCTCGGTGTCAGCGTACTACGCTGTCGGGGTTAGCCGCTACGTGCGCGTCGCCGCGCCGGTGCCGCCGACCCAATCTGCCCCCCTGTGGTTCCGGCATCACGCCGGTGATGCCCACGGCGCCAGCCTCGACGCCTTCGCCGCGATCGTCGGGGGTCCGCACGCTGGGCACGTCGCCCTCGCCACCGTCGTGCGCCTGCGCGACCTCTGCGTGACGGTGCCCGCCCTGCGCGACGGGTGCGTGGCGCGCGTGCCGTCGGTCGACCTTGCCACCGCGGTCGCGTGGCCGGGCGACCCGGCGACGTTCGTGGCCGACCTTGAACGGGCAGGCGTGACGGTGCGCGGGCACCTTGCCGGGTGGGGCCAGGCGTTCGCGCTGGCGGCGTCGTCACGCCCCGTCACGGGCACCGTCACGCTAAATGCCGTCGACGTGACGCGGGGCAGACCGCGCACCGCGCCCGGCGTGCCCGGTGAGACCGTGGAAGCCCGGCGCCGACGCCTCGCCGCCATCAGGGCGCGACGGTATCGGGCACGTCACGCCGTCACGCAATCGGCGGGCAGCGTCACGCAAACCGTCACGCTAAATCGCCCCGACCGTCACGCTAATAGCGTGACGCATGATCTGGTAGCCGTCACGCCTGTAGAGAGAGAGAACTACACACACGCGGTCGCTCCTGCGACGGGGTCGCCCCCCGCCACCGTGACGGTCGCCGGGTCCGGTCCGGTGCCAGCCGCCGTCGAGGTCGTGCGGTCGGTGCTCGCCTTCGACCCGTCGCCCCCGGCCGTCGTCGCCATCGTCGAGGCGGTCGGTGATGCCCCCGCCGACCTCGCGGCATGGCGTGACGCGTGCAAGCAATGGGCCAGAGGCCGCACCGCCGACGGTCGACCATGGGCGGTCGGCGACGGTGGCGTAGGTGCCCTTCTCGACCGCTTCCGGCAGGTGCGTGCGCGGCGCGCCGCCTCGCCCCCGGTATCGGCCGCGCCGCCCGTTACGTCAAGTCCGGGCACACCACCGCCGTCGCCGGTGGCACCTCGGGTCGAGAGGTCGCCCGAAGAGTGGGCGCGGAACGACGCCGCAAGGGCGACGGCGCGCGAGGCGTTCCGGGTCGCCCGACCGGTCGCGACGGCGCCTGCCCGACCCGTCCCTGCCCGACCGGTGCCGTCGTCGCCGCCCGTCGCCGGTCGGGTGCCCGTGCCACTGGCCGGTACTCGCACCGCCGCGCCTGAACGCCTCGGGGCCGTGCTCGCCGCCATGTGGGGTCCGCGATGAAGCCGGGTCGGTATCGCGTGGACGTCACGCAAGCCATCGAGGTCGACGCGCACCGGACCGACGACGCCCTGCGCGACGCGATTGCGCGTGAGGTGCAACGCGAACCGGGTCGGCCGACGGTTGGTGATGCGCCGATGACGGGTACGGAGCGGTGGCGTCGGTCACAGGGTACTACCAACGAAACCGTTG
>CAILQO010000532.1 GCA_903836285.1 uncultured Chloroflexota bacterium | reverse complement strand
TGGCAATCGCCGTCTCGGTGGCGGTCGGAGCGCCGATGGTGGTGGCGGTCGGGGTTGCGGTCTCGGTGGCCGTGGCGACGGCGGTCGCAGAGGCGGTCGGCGTCTCAGTGGCCGTTGCGACCGGGGTGGCCGAGGGGGTGCCGGGTCCGACGGTCACGGTGGCGGT
This sequence comes from uncultured Chloroflexota bacterium, assembly GCA_903836285.1. GTDB lineage: Bacteria > Chloroflexota > UBA11872 > UBA12225 > UBA12225 > CAILQO01. The sequence goes on along the minus strand of CAILQO010000532.1, from coordinate 2,177 downwards.
GCTGGAGGCAACGCTCGTGGGGGTGGCAATCGCCGTCTCGGTGGCGGTCGGGGCGCCGATGGTGGTGGCGGTCGGGGTTGCCGTCTCGGTGGCCGTGGAAACGGCGGTCGGCGTCGCGGTGGCGACGGGTGTCGGGGATGCCGTCGCCGTGTCGCTTGCCGTCGGACTTGCGCTGGCGGTTGAGGATGCCGTGGCCTGACCCGTCGCGGTCGCCGACGCCAGGACCGTCGCCGTGTAGGTCGCGGCGGGGCCGGTGTAGGTCACCAAGTCGAGGGCCTTCTTGCCATCAACCTTGCCGTAGCCCCACCGGTTGTTCCACGCCGGGCGACCAGCGCTCGCCGCAAGAGTGACCTGATCCTCGGGCGCCACGCCAGTCGTCGACGTGTTGCCATCCTGCGTCGTGCTGTTCGTCCCGAAGAGGGCGTCCTTGATCTGATCAGTCTTGAGTGATGGGTTCTTCTGGAAGAGCAATGCCACAAGCCCCGCGACGTGCGGGGCGGCCATGCTGGTCCCTTGCAGGACGATGCGGCTATCGGAGATTCCGTCGCTGCCGGTAGTGGTGACGCGCTGCGCGTCGGGGGATGGCTCGTCCTTGGATAGCGCCGCATTGATGACTTCGCCCGGCGCCGAGATCTCCGGCTTGGCGCGTCCGTCGCGCGTCGGGCCGAGCGACGAGAAGGTGCTGTGGCTACCGACGGTCATGCCGTTCTGGAAGCTACCGCCGCTGGCGGTCGTCCACGTTGCCTTGCTTACCCACGACCCGACGGTGATTGCCCCGGCGGCGGTTCCAGGTTCGCCGAGGGTCGTGCGGTACGACTTCGAGTCAAATGTGGCCCCGCCGCCGGACACCCACGCGTCCCACTCGCCGGTGCTACCGCTCCGGGCCAAGTCGGTGCGCGCGAGGCGGACGCTCCATCCGGCGCCAAGGGCCATGCCGGTCAGCTGGATGGAGGCTTGGCACTGGCCGGTGGCGCTGGAGATGCTGTTGCAGTTGTTGATGGTCACGCCGGCGCCGGAGACGGTGGAGGTACGGGCGCGCGACCCCTTGGTCGACTTGGCCGACTCGGCTCCACCCTTGAGGACGCTGACCGTGAAGTTGTCGGTCGCGCCATACCAGAAGTTCAGCGAGGCCGACGAGGTGGTAGCGGTGAACGGGATATCGACCGTGGCGAGGGCGCCGACCGTGCCGCGGTCGTGGATCGCATCCGCGCCCTCATTCCCAGCGGCGACGACGAAGGCGACGCCAGGCAGTTGCGCGTAGTCGTCGAGGGCGCGTTCGGAGGCCGAACCACCGTCATGGCCGTAGTTGTGGCCGCCGAAGCTATTGTTGATGGAGACCGGCTTGTTCAGCGACGACGCCTTGGCGATGACCCACGCCCACGCATCAACGGCATCGGCATCGCTGAACGAGTACTTCACGACGATGATGTCGGCCTTCGGTGCGGCACCGAGGTTTCCCGCGGCGATGCTCGCAACGTGCGTGCCGTGACCGTTGGTATCGACCTGCGAACAGGTCCCTGCGTTGATTTGCGTGGCGGTGCACTCGGTGCCGTACTGAAAGGCATCGACGGCGCGGTTCCCGACACCGGTGGCGGCGGTGCCTGACGAACCCTGCGTCTGATCCCAAAGGGCGACGATGCGCGTCGACCCGTCCTGGTTCTTGAAGTCGACGTGGGTGTAGTCGATGCCGGTATCGACGATGGCGACAATCGTGCCGGCACCGTCGGCGCTGATGCCGGACGTCGCATCGAAGCGCGCGCCAGTCGTGGGATCGACCACCTTGGACGCCTTGAGGCTCTGGTCCAGGAGGGGCGTCGTCGGCAGAGAGGCTTGGACGCGCACGACCCCGGCGAGAGACGACAGGGCCGGTAGCGCATTGACCGGGACGGTGGCGGTGTAGATGCCGGAACGGGCGCTTCGCACGCGCGCATCGGCACCCAAGGCGCGTAGGTCGGCGCGGATGTCGCGCGCGGCCTCGATGATGACGGTGACGCCCGCGGCTTGGGCGGTGCCACGGGCACGGACGGTGCCCGGCTTCTGGGGGACGGGCACGATGGTGACGCGCGAGGGTGCGCCGGCGAGGTACGACTGGATGTGCGGGTCAAGGACGGAGGGCGCGTCGGCGACGGACTGGAAGTTCGGGGCGGCCTGGGCGACGTTCGAGGCTTGCCAGACCG
>CAILQO010000531.1 GCA_903836285.1 uncultured Chloroflexota bacterium | reverse complement strand
TGAAGCCCGCACTGAACGCGATTCCGCCCCACCGGGCCCATGCGCTGTCCAGGCCCCGGTCGGGCATGGCGTCTCCATGGTGCGCCGTGGCCATCCGTCACCTCCCTCACGTGCGCAACCTGCGATCTGCGGGTGCTCGCGTGCGGCGGTAGCGTACCGCGATTACTCTAGACCGCCGATCCTGTCGAGGTGCCGGTCACAGGCATGCACGCCGGCAGATTAGCGATGTCCGGCATCGACGGCAGCAACGACGCGCCCGTACGTGTCGTGTGTGCCAACTGGCGAAGTCGAGCCGTGAGCGTCGCCCGCTGAACCCGTTCTTCAACCAAGCATCTCACCCCGTGTCGCGCACAAGCACACATCCACGGGCGGCGTATGCTCGTGCGGGAGGAATGCGATGTTGGAGACCGGAGCGGCGACGCAGGCGCCAGGGATCCTCGCCGGCAAGGTCGCCGTCGTCACCGGCGGCACGCGAGGCCTTGGACTTGCGATCGCGACGGCATTCGCCGCAAACGGCGCCTCCGTCGTCGTCGCATCCAGGACCCACGCCGCCGCGGTGGGGGCGGCGCAGCTCATCGACGCCCACACTGGGCGGTCCAACGCGGCATTTGGCGTGCAGGCCGACGTCGGGCGGCGCGACGCGGTTGATGGACTCGCCTCGGCCGCGGTCGAACGACACGGCCGGTTCGACATCTGGGTGAACAATGCCGGCGTCTCCGCGCCGTATGGGCCGGCCGGCGCAATCGAGCCGGAGGCATTCGAATCGGTCACGCGCACGAATGTCCTCGGGACCTACTACGGGACGTTCGCCGCGCTCCGACACCTCGTACCGCGCGGTGTCGGCCGGATCATCAACATCCTCGGCCGAGGCGATCGGGGACCGGCGCCGTTCCTTGCGCCGTACGGGGCGAGCAAGGCGTGGGCGCGGGCCTTCACCTTGGCGACCGCCAACGAGTACCGGGGAACGGGTGTCGGCGTGCACGCCTTCAACCCGGGCTTGATGCGCACCGACTTCATGACCGGATCGCAGGCGGTGGCGGGCTTCGAGGCACGGCTTCGCCCGCTCCGTGTCATCCTGCGGTTGATCGGCACTGACCCGAAGGTTCCCGCACGCAAGGCAGTTTGGCTTGCTTCCAGTGCGACCGACGGGCAAACCGGCCTTGACATCGCGAACTTCTCGCGAGTTGGGTTGCTCGCTCACGCCGTGCGCGAGGGAGTCGGCTGGCTTCGGGGGCGTGGCGGCCCCATCGAGATGGCCGTCACGACGGTGCCTCCGGCTGGGCCAATCGGCCGGCTTGCGCGTTGACGACGCGCGCGAACAGCTCGTAGCTGGCGTCGACTGCCATACCGGTGCGAGGGTTCCACTTCACGAATCGCACCGTGGTCACGGTAGCCTCAACCGTCACCGAGAGGAACCCGGAGCCCCCGCGAACGGTGCCAGTGACGTATCCGTACTCTGCCGCTTGCCGAACCGACTCGCCGGGATGGCTCGGCTGCGGGAGCGTCTGGTAAGCAATGCCATCGAGCTCCTGGTGGGCGTACAGGTGGTCGTGCCCCTTGAACACCGCCGTGACGCCCCAGTCGACGAATAGGTCGTGAATCGGTACGCCCCACCCGGGACGCCTTGCCGCGAATGCCAGTGAGCCGTCGGGGTCGCACCCTCCCCATTCAAACCGGCGCGCGACCTCGACGCCTCCTCGACCAAGCCGGTCACCGCCAACGAGGTGGTGGATGAACACAAACCGCCACGTCTCAGTGGACGCTTCGAGGGTGCGCGCAAGCCACTCATACTGCTCCCGCCCGAGCGTCCAGGCCCACGGGTCGGCGTTAGGCTTCACTGTGGTCGACCCGAACGGATCGAGCAGCACGAAAAGCGCGTCGCCGTGCGTGAACGCGCGGTAGTTCCGCGCATGAACCGACGCCGGAAACGCCTCGCGCCGGACGTCGTTCGAGAGGCGGGCCAGGCTTGGAGCCCAGCCTGCCTCACCGTCATGGTTCCCGATCACCATATGCAGCGGGATTGCATCCCCCAGCCGATCAAAGTATTGGCGGAAGCGTGATGCACGGTCACGGATGTTGCTGATGGTCGGCTGGGTCAACGTGTCGACCATCAGGGTGTCGCCAAGATCGATGAGGAACGCGGGTGACGTCGCGACAATCGAGTCGATCACCTCGCCGAAGATGCTCGGGTCGGATCGGACATCGAGGTGCGGGTCGGCCTCAATCGCAAAGGTGAACGCGGGCGGACCGTTGCCGCCGCGAGGAAGGCGGGCGACGATTGGCGCGCCACTGATCGGCAGGCGGTCTACGCCTCCGAACGGTCTCACGGACCCGGTGGCGACCCATGACGCCGGAATGCCGGCCAGGGCGCGGCGAGGGAGACGTCTCCCGGCTCGGCCCGCCTCCACCGGTCCTGTCACGCTGCCACTCACTCGCATCTGCCTTTGGTTGTTGGCCCCGTCCATCACCCCTCCCGCGCTGCGGCGGGAGACGGGGCTGCGCGCAACGCGAGGTCATACGCGTGCGCGACCATCCCGTGCTCGCGCGCGGGGGGGGACTCGTGGGGCGCAAGGAACGACTTGACGTATTCCACGCGCACCCGATCAAGCGTGACATGGACGCGGAGATACCCCGAATTGGGATGGATCACTGCTCCGGGATACGCGTCGTCGTTCCAGAGGGTGGCCGTAGGGTCAGCGGGTTCGGGCACCGTCTGGTAGATCACGCCGTCTACCTCCTCGCGCGCGTACAGGTGATCGTGGCCCTGAAAGAACGCGGTCACCCCGCTTGCTGCCATTACCTGGTGGATGGTTCGCCCCCACCCGGGCCGCTTCTGGTCGAACTCCCACGCGCCCCGAGCGCTGCGGCCACCCCACTCGTACCGCCCACAGATCGAAGCGCCACCTCGGCCAGTCCCATTCACGTGGTGAGCGAACACGAACTTCCATCGTGCCTGGCTGCCCTCAAGGGTGTCCCGAAACCAGCGGTACTGGTCTACGCCAAGCGTGATGTCCCATTGGTCGGCACGCTTGGTCGACCCTTGGAACACGTTGTCGACCGGAACGGTCGACCCCCAGTACGGGTCAAGCGTCACGAAGAGTGCGTCGCCCCACGTCCACGCCGCGTAGTTGCGGAGCAGCCCGACATGGGGAACGACCTCGTTGTTTCCAGTGTAGAAGTGGTCCGGGACGGGTTGCGGAAATGCTCGGTTGCGCGCAACCTGCGCCCACACGGCGACGTTGTCGGGCGTGCCATCGAGTAGGTAGCGAGCCGCCTGCTCATGGTTGCCGTTCACGAGTACCAGCGGAACGGAGTGGGCAATCAGCCCAAGGTAAGGCACTTGTACGGCATAGCGGCCCGCCACGCTTGAGGCGTTGACGACCTTGAGAGCATCGACGCTGAAGTCGTCACCGAGCATCACGTGAAAGTCCGGTCGATCCGCGCCGACCGTCAGTAGCGTGCGGCGATACAGGTCCGGGTCGAACTGCTTCCCTTGTCGCTCCGGGTGGGAGTCGCCCTGCACCGTGAAAGTGAACGACTCCCCGGACTGACGAGCCGACTGGATGGACCCACTCGGGCCGGGGATGAAATCGCTGCCGGTCGCGTCGTTGCGGACCCAGACTTGGTACGGCGTGCGTGTACTCGCCTCGAGACCGTCGATCATGATCGACGCCGGATACCCGGGGCGCGCAATCGCGGGCCCCCCGAGTTGCGAGGTTCCGGATGTGGCACCAGGCAGGTCGACCCGCACCTCACTTTCGCGGCCGACATGAACGTGGAGAACGGCAGACCGGTCAGTCGGGCATCCGATGATCGGGACGATCTCGTTATCGGCTGCCCCCACAACGCCCGGAACGAGGATTGCGGCTGCCGACGCCGCACCGAAGGCGCGAACCGCGCCGGCGCGCGTGATGGGCTGCGAACTGAAGGCACTGAGGGGCATGGCCTCGCAGTCTACTCCGCGCGCATCGCCCCAATCTTTCAGCTGAGCCGCACTGGCATAGCCAAACTGGCCTCCACCGCGAACGGGGGAGGCCAGCTCACGATCGTGCGCGGACGGCGAATGCTACGCCGACAGCTTGAGGTTGTAGAGGTCGTGCTCGCCGAGGAAGTACTCGAGTGGATCCTCGCGGTACCCCTGGACTCGCGACTTGACCAGGGCCCACGCCACGGAGTGGTAGAAGAACGCCACCGCCGCGTCGCTCAGGAGCAGTTGCGCCGCCTGCCGGTAGTAGCCGGTGCGCTTCGCGTTGTCGAGCTCCTTGTCGCCCGCGTCACACAGCTTGTCGTACTCCTTGTTCTTCCACGCGGTGTGGTCGATGGAGGACGAGCTGGTGAAGACGAGGCTATACCAGTTCTGCGGGTCCGGGTAGTCCTGGCACCAACCGGCAACGAACATCGGCGGCGTCGTCTCCTGCTTCTTGAGCAGGGCGGTGTAGGCGCGCGATTCGACCGGATCAAGGACGATGTCGATCCAGAGCACCTTGCGGATGCTGTCGGCGAGCGCCTCCATGCGCGCCTTGTTCCGGGCGTTGGAGCTGTAGCTCAACTTCAGCTGCGGGAAGCCCTTCGCGAACGGGTAGCCAGCCTCGGCGAGCAGTCGCTGCGCAAGCTCCGGGTTGTAGACCTGCTCCTCGAGTTCGGTCTCGAAGTAACCGGGGAAGCCCGGCGGCAGGAACTGGCGTGCAGGCAGGCCCTGTCCACCGAGGATGTTCTTGACGAAGCCACCCCGGTCCACCGCCGCCGAAAGGGCGCGCCGGACGGTCACGTTGTTCATCGGCTTGATGAGGTGGTTGAAGCCCACGTAATAGGTGCAGCTACCGGCGAACTGGTGGAATTCCTTGGAAAGGGTTGCGTCGCCCTCAACCTTGGCCTTGTCCTCACGTTGCACGCCCGTCTGGTCGAGCTCGTTGTTGAGGTAGGCCGCGAATGCAACCGCCGGCTCGTTGATCATCGCGTAGTCAACCTTCGCGATGGGCGGGGCACCGGTGTGGAACTTGTCGTTTGCCTTGAACGCCATGCGGTTCTGGTGCTCCCACTCCGTGAGGATGTAGGGTCCATTGCCGACGTAGGTCGCGGGGTCGGTCCAGGTTTCGCCGCCCTTCGTCACGAGGTCCTCGCGCGATGGCAGGCCGCACCATGTGGCCAAGACGGAGAGGAACCACGGGGCGGGGTCAGTCAGCTTGATCTCGAGCGTCAGGTCGTCAATCGCCTTGACACCGACGGCATCGCGCAGCTTCTTGAGGTCGTCGGCGCTCGTCTTCTTGAGATCCGCGGTGTTGTACGCCTCGGCTCCGACGATGATGTAGCCCAACGACGCGTAGTCGCCGGCGACGGCCGGGTCGAGGTGGCGCTTCCATCCGTACTCGTAGTGCTTCGCCGTCAGCGGCATGCCGTCCGAATACACGAGCCCCTTCTTCAAGGTGAACGTGAACGTCTTGCCTCCATCCGCGACCTTCGGCATCTCGGCCGCCTGATCGGGGACGAGGGTGCTGGTCTTGTCGAACTGGAGCAGGTTGCGGAATACCCGCATGATCTTGTCGATCTCGCCGACGAACGACGCCTTCTGCGGGTCGATCGTGTCCGGCTCCGAACCGGCATTCAGGCGCAGGGTGCCGGCATCGGCCTGGGCGAACGCGAGCGTGGCCGGCGAAGCGGCGGCAAGCGCCCCCGCGGCGGCCGCGCCAGTCGCCGCGTGGCGCCACAGCGTGCGTCGCGAGAACTCGCCCATCCGGGCGGGGGACTGGACGGTTTCGGCTACCACCATCGATCCTCCTGAGTGGGGCCAAGGTCGAGACCGCCTCGCAAATGCGGATGCGGTTCGGCGATGGCGTTGATCACGGTCTGCCAACGGGCATGGTCGCACCCCCCAGGCACGAACCCGCTCGTGTCGCATGGTAGGCGCCACCAGAGAAGCACGTCAAGTACGGGGGGCATCGGGCGACTGGCCGCCCCCTCCTCGCCCACGCCAGGCGTCAAGCCGGGCGCCGACCCGTGCCTCGGAGCCCCGATCTGATGGCACGTAGTACTCACCGATGACGCCGTCAGGACGATACGACTGCGCGATGTGGGCGCCGGGATGGTCGTGTGGGTACTGGTACGCGTCGGCATCGGACCCGCGCGACGGCCGGCTCCGCAAGTGCGGCGGTACGTCGAGTGGCGCACCGCCGTCCACCGCCGCGAGAGCTGCCCACCACGCTGCGGCGCTCCGATTGCTCTTCGGCGCACACGCCAAATAGGTCGTCGCGTGCGCCAGCGCGTAGCCAGCCTCCGGGAGACCGACGCGGTCGAGCGCATCAGCAGCGGAGGTGGCCACGAGCAAGCCCACGGGGTCTGCGTTCCCAATGTCCTCGCTTGCCAGGATGATCAACCGACGGGCGATGAACCGCGGGTCCTCCCCCGCACGCACCATCTTCGCCAACCAGAACAGGGCGGCATCCGGGTCGGAACCTCGCACGCTCTTGATGAATGCGGAGATCGTGTCGTGGTGGTCGTCGCCAGCGCGGTCGTACCGCACATGACGACGCGATAGCGCCGCGGCGATTTCGCCGGGGCCAATTGTCGCCGGGCGTGCAGCAGCGTCTGCCGCCTCAACCGCCGCCTCCAGTGCGGTGAGCGCGAGCCGAGCGTCGCCCGAGGACTGGCCCACCAAGTAATCAATCGCCGCGGGATCGATCGACACGGCGAGTGCGCCATAGCCGCGAACCGGGTCCGCCATCGCCCGCAGAACGATCGCACGCAGGTCGCCATCTGCGAGTGGGTGGACCTCATGGATGACGAGGCGGGAACGAAGCGGCGCAATGAGATCGAACGCCGGGTTCTCGGTGGTGGCGCCGACGAGGATAATCGTGCCGTCCTCAACGTGGGGCAGCAACGAGTCCTGCTGGGACTTGGACCAACGATGGATCTCGTCCACGAGGACAACGGTGCGGGTGCCTTCGGCGCGACGTGCAATCGCCGAGCCAACCGCCCGGCGAAGGTTCGCGACGCCGTCGCTCGTCCCGCTCAAGTACTCAACGTGCGCCTCCGCAGCCGCTGCGAGGGCGCGGGCGAGTGTCGTCTTCCCCGATCCCGGCGGCCCCCATAACACCATCGAGCTGAGGTGCCCACGTTCGACCGCCACCCGCAGTGGCCGACCCGGGCCGACGAGATGATCCTGACCGATCACGTCATTCAGCGACGCCGGTCGCATCCGTGCCGCAAGGGGAGCGTCGGGACCAGCGGTCTCAACAGGCACGAGATCAGGCGCGGGCGTCTCAAGACCGATCAAGCCGACCTGAACCGGCGCTCGACCAGCGGATGCCATCGGATTCGGGTGACGCCCTGAGGAGGCTACGTGAGCAACTCGCGCAAGCGTTGGCTCCGGACCGTCGTTCGGAGCTTCTCAAGGGCCTCGCACTCGATCTGGCGCACACGCTCCCGCGTGAGACCGACGGCCGCTCCAATCTCCTGCAAGGTCAACGGGTCGGCGACGCCCAAGCCGTAGCGCAGTTCAAGGATCCGCCGCTCGCGCTCGTTCAGATCGGCCAGGATTGCCCGGATTTCTTCACGGACGATGTTCCGCGAGGCCGTCTCGATCGGGTCATCGAGCTCACGGTCGGCCACGAAGTCACCGAGCGACGCGTCACCTTCGTCACCAACCGGGGTCTCGAGGGAAAGCGTGCCGCGGCACGCGACGAGGATCTCGTGGACGCGCTCCGTGGTCATGCCGGCCTCGGCCGCAACCTCGTCAATGGTCGGCGGACGGCCCAGGTCCTGCTCAAGGCGGGGCATGATGTTCCGCAGCTTGGTCAGCTTCTCAACAATGTGCACGGGCAGCCGAATGGTGCGCGACTGGTCAGCGATTGCCCGGCTGATCGCCTGACGGATCCAC
>CAILQO010000530.1 GCA_903836285.1 uncultured Chloroflexota bacterium | reverse complement strand
CGCTTGCCGGGAGTGCGAATCAACCCACGCATACGCGCGGTCGTGGGAAGCGACGTGCACCAGGACCGCTTCCCCGTCCCGGGGAACGAGGAATATGAGACGCCAATTCTGGTCGACTCGGGCGGACCAGAAGCGGTGGCGACCTTGCCCACCCAGGACCTCCACGTTCAGGCCGCGTGGCCTCGGGTATGTCCAGAGGTCAGTGACTGCCTCTTGCAGGCGAACGGCGACGGTGCGGTCGTTCGCCATCGCGCGATACGCGTCGACAAAGGTCCGGGTGAAGCCGAGGCGCTCAAGGCGACGTAGCGTTGCCTCATTGGACCGGTCAGACCTTGTGCGCCCCACCTCGTCCTCCTTCCGCGTTTCGGACGCGCCCATGCAATCATACGGCGGAAAACCCATGCGTGATGCTCTGGGACGGGCTCTGCTGATGGCGTGGACCGTCGAGCAGATGGCGCCGGGGCTACGCCCCGGTCGATCATGGCTTCGATGAACTGCAACGAAACGGCATCTGGCGTTGCCATCCCACGCGACGCGACGGTGCGCGTCATGAGGTGCACCGTGCCCTCGATGGGTTCGCACGGTGCCCACCCCGTCTGGCGCGTCGGCGCCGTGCTGCGCCACTGCCTGGGGATGTCGCAACCGGAGCGGGCGAGGGCTTGGCGCCTCGGTGCGGTCACGGTCAACGATGTTCCGGCCGATGCCCCGCATCACCACTGCCGGCCGGGCGACACGGTAGTCGCCTGGTACCCGGAGCGTGAGTCGAGCGTGGTGCCGGACGACCAGGTGGAGCTGGGCGTCTTGTTCGAGGATGATCACCTGTTGGCCGTCGCCAAGCCAGCGGGTGTCCTCGCGCATCCGGCCCGCGGTGAGCAGTCGGGAACGGTCGCAAACGCCGTGGCCCGACGGTACGGCGATGCTTGGGGGCGAGTTGAGGCGGTGCGCCCGGTGCATCGGCTTGATCGGGACACGTCGGGAGTGCTGGTCTTTGCGCGTAATGCCGCAACGGCGCGACGCTTGAGTCGCGGGCACGTATCAGGAGGTCTCGACCGTGACTATCTGGCGGTCGTGCATGGGCACCCAGCCGGGTGGGGCACCATCGACTGCCTGACCGGCCCGGACCCCAGTCACCCGGTTCGCCAACGGGTGGTCTTGCCCGAAGAGGCGGGGGTCGCCCCGCGCTTCCGCCCGAACGGTGAGCCGGTAGGAGCAACCGCGGCGCGTGCAGTGACGTCTTTCCGGGTCGCGGCGTACGGCCGCGATGCAAGCCTCGTCGCCGCGCGCCTGCACACTGGTCGGACTCACCAAGTGCGCCTCCACCTCGCGTCGGTCGGTCACCCGTTGGTTGGTGATGACCTCTACGGAGGTGGGCCGATTGGAGTGGACGGTGCTGCCTCATGGTCGGGTCGCCACGCGCTGCATGCCTGGCGCGTGCGGTTCACGCACCCGTCACATGGGCGCGTGGTCGAGGTCGTGGCACCGTTGCCGGAGCCGCTTGCACGACTCGTGCGATCGATCGTGCGGTGACCCTATCGCGCACTCGTGGCGACGGCATCAGCCACGGCGGCGCAATCTGGCCTGCAGAATCCCCCTCACAGCGGACCGCTGGCTTGCAGGGCCAACCAGCCGTGGTCTGGCGATGACAATGGTGCCGGGGGCACAGAGGGCTGATCCAGCGTACCTGACTGAACCTACCCTGGTGGCGCCCCACTCGAGGAGATGCGATGACCTACGACGTCGGCACCTTGCGCAAACACTTCCCGTCGCTCAGCTCAGGCATCGCGCACTTTGACGGGCCTGGCGGCACGCAGACCCCTCGCGCGGTCGGCGAGGCTGTGGCCTCGACGCTTACCGGACCGCTCTCTAACCGTGGCCGGTCGGTTCTGTCGGAACGGAATGCCGACGATGCGGTCGTCGCGTTCCGGCAGGCGTTCGGCGACTTCCTCGGGGTGGACCCACGTGGCGTCGTCTACGGACGTAGTGCCACCCAGATCGTGTACGACTTCGCTCGCAACTTGGCGAAGCAGTGGG
>CAILQO010000529.1 GCA_903836285.1 uncultured Chloroflexota bacterium | reverse complement strand
CCGGTTGCCCCGCCCGGTCGTGATGGCGTCGTCAACGCCGCTCCCGCGCCCGTCCCGGTGGTACCGCACCCCTATGCTTGACGGAACGCACTGCCATCCTACGCCCCACCTGCCGTGGCGCGACGACACGCGTGCCCTTGGTTGGGCGTCACATCGTCACACCTTGTGACACAATGCGGCAGTCCATGGCGTGGAGTAGGATGCATTCCTTGATGTGGTCAGGGTACGCATCACGAAGCATCACCGCTGCCATCGCCGCGCTCCTTGCGGCTCTCATCCCCGCCATGCCACGTTCCGCCCCGGCGCCGCTCACACCGGTCCCGGGCACTGTTGACGTCGCAATCCGCACCGCGCGTGACCTGCGCGACGCCCTCGATGCCCGTGGAGCACGCATCGGGTCCGTCCTGCCGGGCGGGAACGGGACAGGCGGGGGTGTTCTTACGGCAACGATCGGCACGGAGCTTCTCCCGGACCTCGTCCATCTCCCGGGCGTCCTGTCCGTCACGGTCGGCGATCGGCTCACGCCACAGCTCGACCAAGCCACGTCGGCTGCCCAGATCGGCGCCTCCGATGTCAATCAGGTAGTCATGGACCACCTCGGGCGGCCCGTCACTGGTCGCGGCGTCCTCATCGGCATCGCCGACACCGGTGTCGACTGGTCACACCCGGACTTCCAGCGCGCCGACGGGAGCACGCGCCTCGTCGGCCTGTGGGACCAAGGCGCCGCGCCCGCCACCGCCGCTGGCCTGCCGACCGTCGGGTACGGGCGAGCGTGGACCGCTACCCAGGTCGATGCGTGGATCGCCGCCGGCATCGCTCCCGGGGCGACCTGCGTGACTGCCAGCTGCGCCACGGCCGGATCATCGGGGGTCGCGACGCCGGACGACCGCCCAATCGGCGCATCCATCCTCGAAGCCGGCCATGGCACCCATGTCCTCGCTGGTGCTGCCAGCGGCGGACGTGCCCGTTCGTGCGACGGCGCGTGCACCCCCGCCTTCTTTCCCGGGACGGCCCCCGGCGCCGATATCGCCGTCGTGCGCACCGACCTGTCCACCGCCCACGTCATCGACGCCTGGAGCTGGCTTGTGGCCGTCGCCAAGGCGCGCGGGCAACCACTCGTCGTCGTCAACGCCCTCGCCGTCGCGCGTGGCGGGGCACACGACGGCACGCACCCGCTTGAGGTGGCCATCGATGGCCTCAGCGGGCAGGGTGTCGTGTTCGTGACGGCGGCCGGGAACGCCGGCGGCTCCGGTGCGCACGCCTCAGGCACCCTTCCCGGCCCCGGCGTCCTGCAGCAGGCCAGCTTCGCCGTCTTCACGGACCCGGTCGTGCCGACCGATGCCACCGTCGATGTCTGGTGGCGCGCCAGCGACGACCTGGCGTTCGCCATACAGGATCCGCGGGGGAGCACGATCGTCGACTTCACGGCACGGGGCGACGGCGCACGCGCCGCAACCAACGCAGACCATGTCGAGGTCACGTTCACGGTTTTGGCGGCATCCTCCGGGCAGTCGCACGCGGTCCTGACCCTCCATCGGGCCATGTCCGGCATAACCGGTGGCCTTGGCGGGACCTGGACCCTCCTCGCGCGCGCCAACGGCGTGGGTGCCGGCGACCGGGCGGGCCGATGGGATGCGTGGATCGACCTCGATGCCTCGCCGTCCGTGCGTTGGCTCTCCGCCGCCGAGTCGGGCAGGACCGACGGGCGCGTCGACGCCGTCACCCTCACCGAACCGGCAACCGCCCGCCAGGCGATCGTCGCTGGCGCCTTCGCGTCCCGTGCGTCGTGGGTCGATCGCGACGGCACCACCCGGGTACCGAACCCACCGATCACCGCCGGCGACGTCGCCACCTTCTCCGGTCAGGGCCCGACCGTCGATGGTCTGCAACGCCCGGACGTGGTCGCGCCGGGCGCCGTGGTCGTGGCGTCTCGCTCAGCCACGGACGCGACGGTTGGCGTCAACCTCGTCGGAAGTGCTGCGCGTCACCGGGCCGCTGCCGGCACAAGCGTCGCCGCCGCCGAGGTTGCCGGGGTCGTCGCACTCCTGATGCAGGTGCGCCCCGATCTGACGCCATCTGACGTGCGGGCCGCCCTGCGCGCTGGCGCCGCCAACGCCCCGGTCGGCGGGTGGGACCCGCGATGGGGCGCCGGGAGGCTGCGGGCGCCCGGGCCAGTCGCCGCGATCCTCGCCCTGCCCGTCACGGCAACGCCGACCCCTGGCACCGCCTTGACCCCGACCGCGACGCCGACACCCACCTCCTCCTTGACGCCGACACCCACCTCCTCCTCGACGCCGACACCCACCTCCTCCTCGACGCCGACATCCACCTCCTCCTCGACGCCATCGGCCACCCCGAGCGTGACGGCGTCTGCCACGGCGGAGGGGCTGGGGGCGGGGGGAGCTGCCACTGCCACCCCGACGTCGTCGCACACGTCAACGACCCCTGCGACCGCGACTGCCACCCCGACGTCGTCGCACACATCGACGACCTCCGCGACCGCAACTGCCTCGGCGACGCCGACGCCATCCCGTACCCCGACTGCCTCGGCCACGGCAGCCGCGAGCCGGACCTCGACGGCGACACGCACCGCCACCCCGGTCGGGACGACCGAGATCGTGATCACCATGGCCCTCTGGCGTGCCGCTCCTGCCCCGGCTCCGTCACATGCCGTCGCGACGCACGTTGAGATTTATCCCGGAACGTCGCTCCCCGGATCACGAACCGCCGTCTTCGAGGCGGATGTCACTGCCAACCAATCCGGGATCATCGACATGCTCGTGCCAGGCCTCGACGGCTACTACGATGTCGTCGTGCGCCCGCGAGGTGCCGTGTCTCACGAGCGGAGCGCCGTGTCGTTGCGACCACACGCGGTCAAGGACTTGGCGTTCACCGCGGACGAGTTCCGCGAGGGCGACCTGGACGGCAACGACCGCATTGATCAGGCCGATCTGGATCGTCTTGTGGCGTCGTACGGGAAGTCGTTGGGGGACGCCGGCTTTGATCCCGCCGCCGATCTCGATCGGGACGGCGAGGTCAGCGTCATCGACGTGAGCGCGGTCGTTCGCGGCCTCGGCTTGGCTGGTCCGATCCCTGTCGGGTAGGCAACATCCGGGCCCACGCTCCCGCTCACGGAGCCGATGAGCCATCGCTGCCGAGGATGCCCCGGAACGGTGAACAGGTGGCCGGGGCTGTCTTGGTGGGACCGGGGCCAGGCGCCGGGGTGTGCGGGACGATCGCTACAGCGGGATGCCGGCGTGGTCTGGACGCGACCACGCCGTGGTTATTGGGGGCTGCAACGAGGGGATCTCCCGCTGGCCACGCTTCGGCGGCGCACCGTGTGGGGCACGCGGAGGCTCCGCGGAGGCCGGCGGATGGGTTGGTGCGGACGGCGACCCGTCGATCACCAGGATCGCATCACCCTCGCCGCCCCGGATCACCCCGTCGATGACCCAGCCGATGAAGTCGCCCGGATAGGTGAATACGAGGTCGCGGTCGACGTAAAACAGTGCGGTGCCATCGTACGCGAATGCGTTCACACCATCATCAACATACGCGACTGGGACGCCCCGCCAGTCGCTGAGGACGTGGTGCTTGCCGGTGGCCAGGACCGGGCCGGATGCGCGCCGTTCGGTTGCGTCGATCGCCTCCCCAAGGAGCTCCGCGCACGATTCGCGCTCGCCTGGCAACAGGCGGGCGCCCGGTTCCGTGCAATCGTCGAGCGAGAGGCCGGTACCAGCGATCCTCGCTGCCGGTGCCATCGCCCTCGATGCCGTCTCCCAGTCGAATCGGTCGCCGTTCATGCGCCGCTGGATCCCCGAAGGCCCGTCGACCCACGTCCGGACGCCGTCAGTGAACGCGGCATGGCCGTCGAGGACCCGGACGACGATCAGGCCGGTCGTCGTTGGCTGCACCACGTCGCCGTTGGGTGCAGTGGCCGGAGCGGAGGTGCAGGCACCAATGGTGCGCCGCTCGAGTCCCCGCTCAAGCCCGGCAGCCTGCGGGACAAGCACGCACGCCGCCGAGGCCGTGGGCTCCTGCAAGGCTGCTACCCACAGGATCGGTGCCACCGCCAGCGCCATTCGCCCGAGCCACGCAACCGACATCCGCATCGGCCCTCCCATGGTGTCGCATGGGGCCCGGCGCACCAGCCGGTGCACCCCATACCCTTGCGCCCCAGTGTGCGGGCGAGGCCACTCGTTCCGGTAAGCGAACCGTTAACACGGTGTAAAACACCGGTTCCGATCCGGTTTCGGAAGGGGCTACAGTCGGGCGACGAAGCGGTAACCCACCCCGGGTTCCGTAACGATGTGGCGCGGTTCGCTCCCGGTCGGATCAAGCTTGCGGCGAAGCTGCCCGACATACACGTGAAGGTAATGCTGGTCAGTGCCCTGGACCCCGCCCCAGACCTCAGTCAGCAGCATGCGATGCGTCATGATCCGGTCGGGATTCGTCATGAGGGTCTTCAACAGGTCGAACTCAGTCGGGGTAAGGCGGATTGGTGCCCCAGCGCGTGAAAGGGTACGCCGGTCCAGGTCGAGCTCAAGGTCTCCCGCGCGGACGACGGCATCCGTGCCCGAGTCCGGTTTCGCCGCGTGACGGAGCGCGACCTGGATCCGCGCCAGCAGCTCCCGCATGCCGAACGGCTTGGTCAGGTAATCGTCAGCCCCGGCCGTTAGTGCATCGACCTTCGATCCCTCGCTCTCCCGTGCCGAGAGCACCACAATCGGTGTAGACCGTTCCGCGCGGACCCACCGGACCAAGTCAATGCCGTCGCCGTCGGGCAGCCCGAGGTCGAGCAGGATGACGTCCGGTGGGCGTTGGCTGAACAACCGGCGTGCCTGTTCGAGCGTCTCCGCGTCCTCGATGTGGTAGCCGTGACTGACGAGGCCGCGGCGGACCGCCGTGACAATGAATGGGTCGTCGTCAACGACAAGGATGCGCGCGCCGCGGTTCGGCATGACGGGATCCTCCAAAGCGGGGGCGATACAGTCCGCACTGCCCATTGTGGGGTGCCGACGCAAGCGGAGGTGCACCGCGAAAGGATCTGGGGAACGCGTGAAGCCAACCCCTGAGCGGGCGCTGAGATCGCGCACGTACTGGGGCGGTCGCCCGCCTCCCTTTCATCCTCCCACCGTATGCTCCTTTGCTCGCCTTCGGTTGGGGGGCGCCGGTCGTATGCTCGTTGCTCGCCTACCGGGGGTTGTGGGCTTCGGTCGGGGGCTTGGGGGTGCAGGGGGTCTCTCTCGCCCCGCTCTTCCTTGCGGCGGACGCGCGCCGGGCGCGGGAGGATGCCATGAGAAGAAACTTGATCTGGCCATCCGTGCCGTCCGGTGTCGTACCTGTCGATGCGACCGGCAGTCCGCGACCTCGGCGTCGCCCCGCACAGGCCACGTGGGTGGACCTCGTCGCTCCCACGCCGGACGAACTCGCGTCGCTCGGCCTGGAGTTTGGTCTGGACCCGCTCCTGCTCGAGTCTCTCTCCCGCCCAGCGCGGCGCCCCGGCTTCGCGATGTATGGCGACGCTGGCGTGCTGGTGGTTTACGCGGCGACACCGCGCGCGATTGCGGAACGTTCCGGCCAGCGGCACGTGTCTCCGGTCCCGCCCCGAATTGGGCGCCCCCGAGGCATCGATGCCGGTCTGCCGTGGTTGGCGACGCGACGATTCCGTGCGGACCAGGTGCAGCTCGTCATCCGCGATGACGTGATGATCACCGCCCGAGGAGGGCCGGTCGCTGACGTGGAGGCAGCGTGGGACCGCTGGGCTAACCAGTGCTTATTGGCCCATCCGCACTGCGGCTTGCCGGCCTACCAGCTCCTCGACACCATCGTCGACACCTACCTGCCTATTCTCGATTCCATGGTCGAGGAGGTTGGTGAGGTTGAGCGCCGCCTGCTCGACGGCAACATCGACGCCGGCAAGGCACTCGACCTCCAGGACCTGTTCCGTTGCAAGCGGGAGCTTGCCCAGTTTGGGCGCGTGGTAGGTCCCCAACGTGCCGCCGTCACTGCGCTCTGGCGCCTGTCCCACGATCTCGTCCATTCCGAGGCACCCTCGTATTTTCAGGACGTCGCGGATCACTTAGCACGCCTGGCGCAGAACGTCGATCACTACCACGACATGCTGGAAAGCACGCTGAACGCGTACCTCGTGCTCGTCGGCAACGCCAAGAACGACATCATGCGACGCCTCACGTCGGCCACGATCCTCGCTGGCATCGCCACCGCAATCACCGCGTGGTTTGGCAACAACTTCCCGGCACCTGAATTCGAGCTCACCTTCGGGTATCCCCTCGCGATGGCCTTGACCGTGGGTGCGCTCGGTCTCGGCCACGCCTACCTGCGGCGACGAGGATTCATTTAGCGACCGGCATACGCCTCTCGCACTGTCGCCGCGGCGTGATCGGTTCCCCGCCTCGCGGGGCAAGCCCCACCCCGCACCCGTTCCTGCGATAACTTTGGGGAGCGGTCGCCGTGTGAGCTACCTGGGCTGGCACGGCTGACGTGGACGCACGTGTCGCGCGCGCGTCCAGGGGCATGACGGCCATGGTAGATCAAGGCGGTTCCTCCCGTGGACGCGACCACGTGACCGCGGCCGGACGGGCCACCCGTGCATGGGAGCGGGCAGCGGTCGCCGAATCGCGTGGGGCGCGTGACCCTGACGGCGGCTTGGCATTCCACTGGGTCGCACACTCGTGGCGGCGCTGCGCAGCAGCGTGCGAACACGTTGCTCCGCCCGACGTGCCCCCCGCCCAAGTGGCTTCTGACGACCACGTTGCGGATGCCTGGGAAGCCGTCGCCGCCGCGTGGGAGGCCGCCGCCGCGGCATGGCTCGCCGTCGCCGCCGCGCAGCGACACCTGGAGGCGTCGCGCGCTGACGAGGATCGGTCAGGGGCTGCGCTCGTGGGGGGCATCGACGCCGGCAGCCTTGGGGACGATGCCGTCTCAGCACGTGCCGCTGCCGTGACCGCTGCGCGCCGGGTCGCCGATGAACGGGTTCGGTCTGCCGAGCTCCGCGAACGCGACGCCCGGTTGTAGGGCCCGGCGCGTTCGGGTGTCTTTCGGTACGGTGCCCGCATGGTCGGAGTGAGAGCCCTCGCGAAGGCGGCGGCGGTCGGCGCACCCCTTGCCGTCTCGAACTGGCTTGCCCGCCGATGGCCCGCCTCGTTCGCTGCCCCTGCCAGGTACGCGGTGGCCGGGCTTTCCGTCGGAATTGCGTCGCTCACGCTGGTCGTCGTGCCCGGTGCCGAGGAGCCGGAGATCCATCGGCTCGTCTACCTCGTCGTTGTCGGCGTGCTCGGAGGCTTGCTTGGGCACGGGCCAGCCATCTTTGGTGCCCTTGCCTGCGGGGCCACGAGCGCGACGCTCTTCGCCCCCGAGCCCTTCCAGCTGTCGCTCCCGCATCAGGCCGACGTCGTCTCTCTCATCGTGTTCCTGTTCATCGCCCTCATCAGCGGTGAACTCGCCTCGCGGTTGCGCGACCAAGCCGACACGGCTTGGGAACTCGCCCGGAACCGCGAGCAGCTGCAGGATGAACTGGTCCGCGTGGAAGTGCTCCGGCGCACCGACGAGTTGCGCCGTGCACTGCTCCGCGCCGTGTCACATGACCTTCGCAGCCCGCTCGCGGCGATCCGAATCGCCGCTGGCACCCTGCGCGACCCGGCGACCGAGCTTGACCCAATCGCACGCCTCTCCGCTGCTGCACAGATTGAGGCCGATGCCGACCGCCTGTCCCGTCTCGTGTCGTCGCTCCTCGACCTTTCGCGGATCGAGAGCGGTGCCATCGTCCTCGACCGGCAGTGGTACGGCGTCGACGAGCTGGTGTCGGACACGGTCCTGCGCACGCCATCGCTGTCTGGTCGGGCCGTGGAGGTTGCCTCCCCCGACAACCTACCGCCAGTGAAGCTCGATTACCTCCTGATCCAGCAGGCGCTGGCGAACCTGCTCGACAACGCCGCACGCTACGCGCCTGCCGATTCTCCGATCCGCGTGGAGGCGCATGTGTGCCCGCCGTCCATCGCGCTCATGGAGAGGCCGGGCCACCACACTGAGGTCCACCTTCGCGTCATCGATCGCGGGCCGGGCGTGCCGGAGTCGGCGCGTGCCCGTGTCTTTGACCCGTTCTACCGCGCTGGCGGGTCGGGCAAGCGCCAAGGCGAGTCGCCCAGCGGCGCGGGGTATGGCCTTGCGGTCTGCGCGGGGTTCGTGCAGGCGCACGGTGGTCGCTGCTGGGTCGAGGAGACACCTGGCGGCGGGGCGACATTCGTCATCGCACTCCCCTTCGACTCCGGAGAGATTGATGCCATCGACGAGACCCTGCGCCAAGTACCCGCAACGGGCGGAGTACCCGTCTCGCCGTGACCGTCGCGCCCCTTCTCCTTTGGGCGCGGTCATAGGGGCTCGTCAGGGAGTGGGCATCGCCCGTTGCTCGTCCCGGATTTTCGGGCAAAAGCACGCGCCTCGCGCAAGGGTTGCCTCGCGCGGGGCGCCGGGTGGCAGCGTCGTCCGAAACCGCTGCTGGGAGGTGGGCGGGCGCGGGGGGTTTCGCGCGCCCGCCTCTACCG
This sequence comes from uncultured Chloroflexota bacterium, assembly GCA_903836285.1. Taxonomy (GTDB): domain Bacteria; phylum Chloroflexota; class UBA11872; order UBA12225; family UBA12225; genus CAILQO01. Next base: position 1,895 of record CAILQO010000529.1, on the reverse strand, counting down.
CTACTTGAGCAACTGGAGGGCCATCTGCGGAGCCTGATTGGCTTGGGCAAGCACGGCCATTGTCGATTGCTGAAGGATCTGGTTGCGCACCATCTCGGAAACAGAAGCCGCAACATCGGCGTCGCGGATGCGGCTATTCGCCGCGCCGGTGTTCTCGGCCGCGATGCCGAGGCTGTTGATCGTGCTCTCCAGGCGGTTCTGCATGGCGCCGATGGACCCGCGGCGTGTGCTTACCGTCTCGATTGCCGTGTCAAGGACGCTGATGGCGGCGTTCGCACCCGACTGTGTCGTCAGCGACTGTGCGGTTGAGAGGTTGGCGATCGAGAGACCGGTCGTGCTGGCCGACGTGAACCCGAAGGTGATCTCATCGACCGCGTTGGCCACGATGTTGTTTGGGCCGACATGGAACTGCAACCCGGTCGCCTGGCCCGCGCCGTTCAGCAACGCAATGGTGTTGAACTGCGTCGCGGCTGCGATGCGATCAACCTCTGAGAGGAGTTGATTCACCTCGTTCTGGATGTGGAGGCGGTCCGCGTTGGTGAGGGTGTCGTTGGCCGACTGCACTGCCAACTCACGCATGCGGGCGAGGATGCTGTGCGTCTCGTTCAGGGCGCCCTCGGCGGTCTGGAGGAGGGAGACAGAGTCCTGCGCGTTGCGCTGCGCCTGATTCAAGCCACGGACCTGGTTCTTCAACTTCTCGCTCACGGCCAAGCCCGCCGCGTCGTCGCCCGCCTTGTTGATTCGCAGGCCGCTGGAGAGCTGCTCGATGGCGCGCCCGAACGAAATCTGCGTCCCCGAGAGGTTTCGCTGGGCGCTTACCGACTCGAAGTTGTAGTTGATGCGTAGAGCCATTGGTCGCTGGATCCTTCCACCGTGGGACGGCCGGCTTCATCCATGAAACCACCGTGGGGCCAATCCGTACCGTTCCCGGTCTGATCGGCTGCCCCGCTGCCCGCTCCAAGTTTCGACTGGACGGAACATCTCTGAAGGACGTCTGTGGGGAAGTTCCCGGCGTGAACTCAAGTCGGCGCGGCCGCCGTCTCTCGTGGCTGGGTGATCCGATTGCGTGACCTGGGGTGAACAGCACACCCGCACTCACCGCAGTGCCTCGCTCCAAGGGTCCAATTGAACCTGCGAGGCACGAGCAGGTGGTTTGCTTGGGCAAGGCGCTACGAAACAGGCTGCGCGCTCCGTCTCGCTGCGTCGACTTGCGGCTGTTGCCTACGCGCTGTGGAAGTCGTCTGGTTCGTCCTCGCCCGGGTCAGGCGCACCGATGGCTTGCACGTGTTCACGGAATGCCTGCCAGTCGTCCGGGTCCTCACCGTTCGCTGCACGCGCGGCGCGCCATTCGGCCGCCTGCTGGGCGATGTTCGGGTTGTCCTCAGCGAGGTCTTCGAGTGTTGGCATGGGCGTTGCCCCCTTTCACGCCCCAATGGTGCCGCACGCGCGGCGGCGCGCCGCCATCTTGGGCACGGGGTACCGCATGGGAGACGCGGCATTGCGGCCGCAGCGTTCGGCCTCAGCCATTCAGAAAGGCGTAGGACGCCCGATGATGTGTTCGAAGCGATCACGCACCTGGGACCCCGGCGATCCTCCCTAGTCGCCTCACCTCCCTCCCAAGTTGGTTCGGGTCCCGGTCATCTCCGACGATGTGGCAGCGTTGACGGAACTCGCTTCGGTTGGCCCCCGGCGGAGACGCCGGGGGCTGTCTCCATTTGTGATCCATCGCGAAGGATCCGCTCGCCCCGGAATTTCTACGAAATCTCGGCCGCGCCTGTTCAGAAAGTGGCGATCCGGCCGATGATCTAGCCAGAAGTCGCAACGGCCACCGGACCCCGGCGATCCTCCCTAGTCGCCTCACCTCCCTCCCAAGTTGGTTCGGGTTCTGGGCCAGT
>CAILQO010000528.1 GCA_903836285.1 uncultured Chloroflexota bacterium | reverse complement strand
CGGGTCACATCGGCTTCCGAAAAGTAGCCGAACGAGACCTCGACGAAGCGACCCCCGTTGCCCGGCGCGGCGACGCGGTGGGTCGACCCCGCGGGGATCCACACCTCGTCGCCGGGGCACGGTTCCCACGCGTGGCCATCAACCTCGACGCGCAACCCGGCATCGAGGATCACCCACAACTCCGACCGGCGGCGATGGACTTGCAGCGAATGCACGCCACCGGCATGGACTTTGACAAGCTTGACCGACACCGGTGTGTTCCGGGCGTACTGCACGCCGTGCCCCCACGTGCCTTCATCAAGAAGGGTGGCGGGTTGCTCGACCGGTGGGCCGTCGGGGTCGGACATGGCACGGGCGGTCGCGGGTCAGGCGCCGCGACCGTAGCGGTCGGAGAGGCGGACGATGTCGGCCTCGTCGAAATGGCCGAAGGCGACCTCAAGGAGGCGACCGCCGTTCCCGGGGGCACGCAACCGGTGGGTCATGCCGACGGGGATCCAGATCTCTTCGCCGGCCTTTGCCTCCCACGACTTGCCGTCGAGTTCGACGATGAGGCCGTCGTCAAGCATGACCCATAACTCTGCCCGCTGATGGTGGTACTGCAGGCTCAACTCGGCACCGGCGTTGACGGTGACGATCTTGACCGACGCATGCGTGTTGAGGGCGTACTGCTCCATGTGGCCCCAGGGGCGGGAGAGGTGAATCGTCTCGGGTTTGGTCTCTGGTGCAATCGGGCTATCTGACATGTTTGCAGCGTCCTTTCAGGGGAATCGGCGGCGAGGCGCGTCTAGAGTGCGTCAAGAAGTTGGGTGAGGACCGGTTGGAGTGCGTCGTGCAAGGTGCGATTGGCGTACCCGGCCCAGGCGACGTCGCTCGTGGTGTCGAGAGGGGCGTCGACGGGGTGGCCGCGGCCATCGGTGACGATCACGCCGGCGGCTTCGGCAAGGAGAAGGGTGCATAGGTCGTACGGCCGACAACACAGACGACGGCGCACAGGGGCGTGGCCTGACGCGCGGTCGCGGGCGTCGAGGGCGTCCATGAAGTACGGACGCAAGTCGGCGACGAACCGGTCGTGCCCGGCAAGCAACTCGTACAACTGTCCGCCGGAGGAGATGTACTGGTCGTCGAAGATGACCGGCGCCCCGCCGGGTGGGTCGCCCATGACGGCGGCGAAGAGGGCTTCCTCAACCTCGGCGGCCATCACCTTGGTGCCCGGGAAGAACTTGGCGATCGAGGCGAAGCCGTGCGCGAGGTCGGTGGCCCCGCTTGGGCCGATGCGCGCGGAGGCGATCGCACCGGTGGCGAGGTCGAGGGTGGTGCCGTGCAAGGGGCCGCCACGTGTACCCCAAAGGGTGTCGACAAGGCGTGCGCGTGGCGTCGGGATTTCGGCCATCGCGGCGGCCTGCAGGTCGCGCAGGTGGGGGGCACGACCGAGTCGGGCAGGCCCCGGACCGGTCGCGGCGAGGGCCCATGCGCTGCGCTTGCCGTGCATGAGGCCGCGCGTGCCATCGATGGGATCGACGATGACCACCGTTTCGACGGCGTCGCGAGGGGTGCCGGCGGGGAAGGTCGTCCATCCGTCGCCGGGCAACCCTTCGGCGATGACAGCGAAGGTGGCGCCGAACGGCCCGCGCGGGTTGTGCGCGTGCATCGCCGCCCATTCAAGCACGACCTCTTCGGCGCGGAGGTCGACGCGGTAGATCGTGTCGCCGTCGTGGGTTGGGTCACTGCCGTCGTCGAGACGGACCACGTCGGCGTCGTGCCCAGTGGTGTTGGCGCGGGCGTCGATCACCGCGTCACGGATCGATTCGACCAGGGTGTGGACGGCATCGAGGGGCATGTGTCATGGAACGGATGGCGCGCGCCGGAAGAGGCCCGCGCGCGACTGGCTCCGACCGGGCAGGGATTGGCGGCCGGGACCCGAGGACCGATTCTGGCCTCCGATGTGCCAAGCACGACTGCACTGGTGACCGCGCACCCATGCAGGAATTGCTACGGAAGGTGGGGTGCCTCCGTACAGAATCTGCCGAGTGCGATTGGGGGGATATCGCTGATGATTGATGGGGAAGACCCGAACGCCGCGGGCGTCTCGGGGTGGCTGCGTCGCCCGACGCGGCGAGGCATGGGCCATGTCGCCTTTGCTACAGGGGCGTTGTTCTTGGCGGCGTGCGGTGGCGATGCGGGCCCGGCGGCCCCGGCGAAGGCCGACCCGACGAAGGCGCCGGCCGGCGCGCAACCGGCACCGACGACCGCCGTCACCGCGCCGTCGCTCCCGAAGGGCGTGTCGCTTGAGGCGTGGTGCCACGACGACACCCGTTCGGCGTGGCAGAAGAAAACGATCGATGACTACAACGCGGCGAAGGGCCTCGACCTGAAGGTCAATTGGACGAAGGTTGGGACGTCGGCCGAGGTCGCCGACAAACTGGTTGTGACGATTGCGTCGGGTAGCGGCTTTCCTGATATCGCGTACGTCGAGATCAGCCAGATGGGCAAGCTGCTCAAGACGGCCACGCCGCCGCTCGTTGCGTACAACGACCACCTTAAGGGTAAAGAGGCTGACCTATATCAAGGCGGCGACGTTGGACCCGTGGTCGCTGAACGGCAAGTGGTACGGCATGGGGAACGAGTTGAACGTCGTTCTCTACGCGTACCGCACCGACATCTTTGAAAAGGTCGGCGTCACTGCACCGATCAAGACGTGGGACGACTTCATCGAAGCCGGAAAGAAGGTGAAGGCGGTCGCGTCGGAGGGAATATACGAGGTACGCGCCGGCCCGGCGGGATCGACGCATATGTTGGCCGTGCAGGCAGGTGGTGGCATGTTCACTGCCGACGGCAAGTTGCAGATCACGCATCCGGCCAACCTGAAGGCGGTGGAGTACCTCGCCGACCTGATCAACAAGCACAAGGTGGCGAACTTGATCTTCGCCGACCGTCCCGAGGGCGACACCGGCAGTGTGCTGTTCCGCGAGGCGGTGAGTTCGGGCAAGGTGGCGAGTGAGATCGGGCCGACCTGGCGCATCTCTGGTGGTTTGCGTGTGGACGCTCCCGACTCTGGCGGGAAGTGGATGATCCAGCATATGCCACAGTGGCCGGGGGCGACCGGGAACGGGCGTACGACGACCTCGTGGGGTGGCACGGGCATGACGACGCTGGCGGCGGGCAAGAACCGTGAACTCGGCGTCGACTTCATTGTGTGGGAGCACACGAACCCGACGATCCTGAACGACTTCAAGCTGCGCCAGACCTGGCCAACCTACAAGAAGGTGCTTGACGACCCGATCCTCAACGCCGAGGTGCCGTGGTTCAACAACCAGAAGGTGGGGCAGTTCATCCGCGAGGGGGCGGATGCGATGGTGCCGTTCTACCAGGGGGTGTGGTGGCCCGAGGTGAACTCGGCCCTGAACCCGAAGCTGAAGGAGGTCTATCTGGGCAAGATGACGGCCAAGCAGGCCCTCGACAGCGCCCAAGAGGAGGCCAAGGCGGCGATCACGAAGGCGGGCGGCAAGGTCGACTAACGGCACGGTCGACTATCGGCAAGGTCGACGAAGCACCACGCTTCCACGGTAATCGGTCGGGGCAGCTTCGTAGGGAGGTGCCCCGGTTGGTGGGATGGTGTCCGGTTGACGCGCGCCCAGATGGCACGTACCGTGCCTGAGCCACGCCGATACGCGTGTCCGGAGGCCCCTGCATGTCCATGATCGTTCACGGCACCGACGACACCTCCACCGACCCGATCCCGGTGGTCGTCGGCGACTGGTCGCTGCTGCTGATCGGCGGCGCCGTGCGCGTGATCCGCTGGCGCGGCGTCGAGGTGGTGCGCGGCATCGACTGCCCGATACGCGACGCCACGTGGGGCACCCTCGTGCAGGAGGAGGTCGCGGTCGCGTGGGCCGACGACGGCCCGCGGCGGGTCATGACGCGGACGTTCGCCGTCGGTGGCGGGGCGGTTCGCGGGACGCTTGTCCTCACGATCGACCCCGTCGGCACACTCGAGGTCGACCTGCATCTGGAGGCACGCGACACCTTCCGGACGAACCGGTCGGGGCTCACGGTGCTGCACCCGATTCGCGGGGTGGCGGGGATGCCAGTGACCGTGCACAAGGCCACCGGGGGCACGGAGGCGGCGACCTTTCCGCTCGAGATCATGCCGTCGCAACCGGTGTTCGATATCGCTGGACTCGACCACGTGGTGGACGGCGTGCACGTGTCCATCGCCTTTGAGGGCGAGACCTTCGAGATGGAGGACCAGCGGAACTGGGCGGATGCGTCGTACAAGACGTACTGCCGGCCGCTGTCGCGCCCGATGCCTTACGACATCGTGGCCGGCGACCCGATCCACCATCGCGTGCGCCTCACCGTGTCGGGGCACCGTGAACCCATCGAACCGGCGGCGAGTGGCCCGACGTCGGGTGGTGGCGCGCCCTTCCCTGAGGTGCTCATCGTCGCCGAGGAGGGTTGGGTGCCCGCGCTGGGCCATCCCGCGCACGAGGTCGGCGTTGGGACGGTGGTGATCCGGCTTGGTGCGCACGCGACCGGCGCCGAGGCGTGGGTCGGCGCGGCGGCGCGCGCAGGGACAGGGGTTGACCTTGAGGTCGTGATCCCGGACGGTGCGGACCCAGACGTGCACTTGGCGGGTGTCGCCTCGGCGCTTCGTGCCGATGGCATCGAGCCGAAGCACGTGTTCGCGTTGCCAGAGGCGTATCTCAAGTCGTACCAACCGACGGGCCAGTGGCCGACCGGCACGTCGCCGGCCGACGCGGCGCAGGCGGTGGGTCGAGCCTTCCGACCGGCGCGCGTCGGCGTTGGGATGTTCACGAACTTCACGGAAGTCAACCGCTGTCGCCCGCCGCGGGTGGGCGACTACGTGACTCACTCAACGACGGCGATTGTCCACGCGGCCGACGACCGGTCGGTCTTTGAGACGCTGGAGACGCTGCCCCGGATCCTGGCGGACGACGCCTCGTTCGCACGTGGGGCACATGAACGCGACGCCGTGGGTGATGCGGACCTGCGTCGGACGGTGCGCCTGGGGCTGACGGCGATTGGGTCGCGCGGGAATGCGTTTGGCGCCGTCGACGCGCCGAACCCGGGCCGGGTCTGTAAGGCGATGGCGCGCGAGGACCCGCGCCAGATCGGGTTGATCGCGGCGGCG
>CAILQO010000527.1 GCA_903836285.1 uncultured Chloroflexota bacterium | reverse complement strand
GGTCAACCGAAACCACGTACTCGGGTGACCCGGCTTGGCCGCTGTTGGTGACGTCAATGAACGGTCCAGCATCCTTCATCTGCGACGTAATCTTGTCTGCGATTGCGTTGAGGACCTTCAGGTCGTCTCCGAACAACCGGAAGCTGATCGCCTGTCCACCTTGGCCGCCGGGACCGGGAACACCCGCACGCACCTTCAGTCCGGGCACCCCTTGCGCGTAGGCCTTGACCTCCTGCGCGATGACCTCGACGCTCTTCGCACGCTGCTGCGCGGGCACGAGGACGATCTGGAGGTTTGCAAAGCGCGCCTGACGCGACGTGCCGTTGTCGGCTTGGCCGATGACCGAGTAGACGGCCTTGAATTCGGGGCGCTTCACCACCTGCTCTTCGATCTTGGCAACCACTGCCGCCGTTGATTCGAGGTTTGACCCTGGCGGGAGCTCAAGCAGGACATTGAACTGGCCCTGGTCCTGGCTCGGGAAGAAGCTGGACTTCACGATGCCGGTGGCTGGCATTGCGATGGCAGCGACGAAACACAGGACCGCGATGGAAACCACACTCCAACGGTGACGAAGTGACCATGCGAGCAGGTGCGAGTAGCGGACCTCGAGGCGCGCGAACCCGCGATTGAACCACCGGCCGAAGCCAGCCAGGATTCCTGTGCCGTGCTCGTCCTCGGCCCGGAGCCAGCGTGACGCCAGCAGTGGCGTCAAGGTGAAGCTGACGGCGAGCGAGCAGAGGGTGGCAAAGACGACGGTGAAGCCGAATTGACGGAAGAACTGACCAATCTGGCCGGAGAGGAGGCCAACCGGGGCAAATACCACGACGTCGACGAGGGTGATCGCGATCGCGGCAAGGCCAATCTCAGCCCGGCCTCGTAGGGCCGCGACGCGCGGGGAGTCGCCACGCTGCAGGAAGCGGAAGATGTTTTCGAGGACAACGATACTGTCGTCGACGAGGATGCCAATCGTCAGTGTCAGGGCAAGGGTCGTCAGGAAGTTAAACGTGAACCCTTGGAGGTACATGAATGCAAAGGTCGCAATGAGCGAGGTCGGAATGGCGAGCAAGACAATGATCGTGCTTCGCCATGAGTGAAGGAACGCGAGGAGGACGATGCCGGTGAGGATATTTGCCTCAAGCAAGGTGCGTTGAACACCGTTAAGCGAATCGGTGATGAATGCCGACGAGTCGCTGATGATCTTGAGCGTGACGCCCTCGGGCAATTGCGCCTGCACCTTGGCTACCGTGTCGCGAACGCTCGCTGCGGTCGCCGTCACGTTGGAAGACGATTGCTTTGAGACGCTGATGCCAACGCCCGGACGCCCGTCGACACGCGCCAAAAAGTTCTGTTCCTTGTACGTGTCCTCTACCTTGGCGAGATCACGAACCCGGATGGTCCCGCCGGAAGCAGGCGCCGCCACGACGGTCTCGCCAATCTCATCGATGCTGCGGAACTTTGCATCGATCCGCAAGTTGAGGTTGCGATTGCCGTCCTCGATGCGTCCACCGGGGGCATCGATGTTCTCAAGGCCGAGTGCTTGAGATACCTGAGCGAGGGAGAGGCCGTAGGCGCGCAGGCGCGACGCATCGACCTTGACCTGCACCTCCCGTTGCTGACCCCCGAAGACCGAGACTTGGCCGACGCCGTTGGTGATCTCAAGCTTGGGGCGTACAACTTCGTCAGCGAGGCGGAATGCTTGGGCAGCGGACAGGTTGTCACCAGAGAGGCCGATGTTCATGATCGGCGCGGCGGTGAAGTCGAACTTGAGAATCGTCGGCGCGAGGATGTCGTTCGGGAGCGTGCCGCGAATAGCGTTCACGCGTTTCTCGACGTCAATCGCGACGGTCTTTGGGTCCGCTTTGTCCTTGAAAGTGACGATGATGACCGCCACACCCTCGGAGGACGTGCTGCTAACCGAGTCAAGGTCAGCGAGGCCGGAGACCGCATCCTCGACCGGTCGCGTCACGAGTGACTCGACGACCTCGGGGCTGGCGCCCGGATAGGGCACGGTGACACTGACGACCGGGAACTCGACTGACGGGAACAGGTCCACGCCAAGGCGCGAGTAGGCGATCAAGCCGAAGATCATGACCGACAGGATGGCCATGAGCATCAGGAGCGGGCGCCGGATTGAAAGCTCAGTGACCCACATGGATCCGCCAGTGTCACCGACCGGGGTTGGTGCATCTTGGGAAGGCGCCACCGCCATTTCTTCAAACTTGGCGGTCATCGGACTTGTCTCTTTCGGCGCATGTGGGAACCTCCTCGGATCCGGCGGTGGTGTCACGGCAGCACCCCAATCGAGGGGTCTAAGGCCGGTGGGGTGGGTGGTTGCACGTCGGCAGCGCTAGACGCCCGAGCCTTTGAGCTGAAACCGCCGGGCGGTTCAAGCGGGGCATCAAGCGTCTGTGCCAAGCGGTCGATATGGCGCAGGAAGGCACGGCGGTCGGCCGAAGGGGTTTCCTGCAAAAAGCGCGCGAATAGTGTGCGTAAGGTGCGCAACATCGCGGATGCCATCTCTCCAGCGGCGTGCGAGAGGCGCACTTGAACCACACGCCGGTCGTCGGTGCTGCGCACCCGCTCAACCATCCCGTGGGCGACCATGCGGTCGACGAGGAGGCTGATCGCAGATGCCGAGACCCGCAGGCGGGTTGCAAGTTCTGAGATCGTGCCTGGACCCCTCTCGGAGAGTTCGATCGACAGCTGAACTTGCGCCGGGGAAGGGCGCCCCCGCATTGCTGCCATCGGCACGAGTTCGCAAGCGAGACGCGCCGCCTCGGCCATGTGGAATTGCCGGTGGGCCGTCATGGCGCGGTCTAGCGTCGCGAAGACCTTCAACAGCTCGACCACAAGGTCATGGTCAGTCTGAGCTTCGCGTCCCTCCTGCACCGCGACCGCGTCGCTTGGGGCGAAGTGCTGCGGCGCCTGCCGGTCCTTTGCTTCCATAAACCTTTTGGAAGCCTAAAGTTCCCTCAACGCGGGCGTCAAGGGCGTGGATGATCCTCGTTCGGTGCCGTCACGCTGTCTCGCGTATCTGGCGAGTCGGCTCGGACCGACCTCCGGTGGAGCATGTGGTCGCTGCCCTCGCGTTCTCAAGCCCGTTACACCTGCCGTCGGCCGTCGCATGCCTGTGGGTTCGCGCCTTGCGACGGGGAGGGGTAAGCAATGCAGCGAGTGGCGTTCATCCTGAAGGTGCGGCAGGATCGTCTTGAGGAGTACAAGCGCCGTCACGCCGACGTGTGGCCGGACATGCTCGACGCGTTGCGCGAGACCGGTTGGCACAACTACTCGCTATTCATGCGGCCTGACGGGCTGCTTTTCGGCTATCTCGAGACGCCAGACTTCGAGGCGGCGCGCGCTGGGATGGCGACGCGTGAGGTGAATGCGCGGTGGCAGGCCGACATGGCGCCGTTCTTTGAAAGCCTGACCGGGAACCCAGACGAGGCGATGTTGCCGCTCGAAGAGGTCTTCCACCTTGACTGATGTGTCCGGTCGGGAGGCGTTTGCCTCGCCGCCGGCGCCTCGGCGTTTTCCGGAACCGTTGCGCACGCCGCGCCTGATTATCCGGCGCTATACGTTGTCGGATGCGCCGGCCCTCTTCGGCGCGGTGAACCGGTCCCGGACATCACTGCTCGAGTTCATGCCGTGGGCGCGATCCTCGCACTTGATCATCGAAGATACCGAGGAATGGATTGCACGGGAGCGGGCGCGATGGCTTGCGCAGGACACCGAGCTCGGCTTCGGGATGTTCCGACGTGACGGGGCATATGTCGGTGGCATCGGGGTCCACGCGATCGATTGGACGGTGCCACGCTTCGAGTTGGGGTACTGGCTTGATGACCCTTCAGTCGGGCGCGGCTACATGCAGGAGGCGGTCCGGGCAATGACGCGAGCCTGCTTCGACCGCTGCAGGGCTTCGCGGGTCGAGATCAGGTGCGACTCCCGGAACACCCGGAGTGCGCGAGTGGCGCGCGCCTGCGGGTACACGCTCGACGGCACGTTGCGTGCGCACGCTCGAGGCACCGACGGGTCGATCTGCGACACGATGATCTGGGGGATGACTGCAGCCGACGCGGACGCCGCGCGGAGTGCGTGGGATGCCGCCGACGACGCACTCGTCGCTTAGGCCCTAAAGGGCGGGCTACCGAAGTGAACCCGCCGTTTGGAAGTGCTCAAAAAGGGCGAAGTGCTAGTCGCCGGTGTGGTAGACGACCCAGCACTCGGAGGTGCCGTCTTGACCGTCCTTGACGGCAAGGGTGAAGTTTCCGGGCCGGACGTGGCGCTCATTGAGTAGGCGCTCAAGCTGTGCAGGCACGGCCATGTCGTACCGGTCACGAAGGACGGCGACATGCCAGCCGCCCATTGAGGTGTGACGCATCGGGCGCGCAGGCATCGGCCGCTCAGGGCGTTCGACACGCTCGGGACGTGGCGGCCGGACGGGGCGCGGGGCAGCCTCAGGTGGGGCGCCGATGACGGTCACGACGCTCGCCGCGAGCCCGCGACCACCGTCGTCCTGGTGGCACGTGACCTCGACCTCCTGCCCGGTGCGCAACGCGTCGAAGGCGTGCGGACCCGAATCGATCGCCGAGGCGTGGAAGAAGACTTCGGTTCCCTCCTCGATGCGGATGAAGCCGAAGCGGCGTGGCCGGTTCAGGCGCGCGACGGTTCCACCGAGGTGGCCTCCGGGATGCTCCGTGTTCGGGGCCGGACGCGGCGGCCGACCTTGAAACTGGCCTCCCTGCCCGTCGTGCGCCTCGTGATCGTCGTGATCGTGGCCCTCGTGGCCATGGCCCTCATGATCGTGGGCGTCGCTGTCACCGTCGTCGTGGGGAAGGGAATCGGTCGGGAACGGGCGATATTCGCTCATCGTGCCTGTAGTCCTCGGGATCGTCGCGGATGTGCGTCGTCGAATGAGGCGAATCGAATTCGCCTCGGTCGTAATCTTGCGCGAGTATAGCGCGCGACCATGCCCCAGACCCGGCGGAGGGTGTTCCCGGGGACACCGTGCTACGATGCCCCGCGGTCGCCGGCGCTCCTTGGGCGCCAGGATGGAGGGCGGATGGCAGATCGTCGGATCGGAGTCGGCATCGTCGGCTACGGCCTCGCCGGACGTGTCTTCCACGCCACCCTTATCCGGCACGTGCCCGCAATGAAGGTGGTTGCTGTCGTCACGCGGGACGATGCCCGGCGGGCCAACGCGAAGTCGGATCACCCAGAAGCACGCCTGCATGCGACTCCTGAGGCCTTGTTTGCCGACGATGGAGTCGACGTCGTGGTGATCGCAACCCCCCACGACACGCACCTTCCGCTGACCTTGGCGGCGACCGCCGCCGGAAAGCACGTCATCTGCGACAAGGTGATGTGCCTGGACGCGGACGAGGGCGAGCAAATGTGCGCAGCCGCCGAGGCGGCGGGCGTCTTGCTATCGGTCTTCCAGAACCGCCGGTGGGATGCCGACTATCTCACGGTGCAGGACGTCCTGGCGCGCGGTCTCGTGGGCGAACCATTCGTGATCGAGTCGTGCGTCACCGGGTACCGCCTGACACCGGGGTATAAGCTGCCGTCGGGGGATTTGCCACGGGCCTGGCGAACCTATGCGGAGTTTGGGGGCGGCCCGTTCCGCGACTGGGGGGCGCACCTCCTTGACCAAGCGGTGCAACTTGCCGGTGACACGCCGCTGCGGGTGCACGCCGACTTCCAGTACCGGCGCGACTGGGACGTCGAGACGGCGGGTACGGCCCTCCTTACTTATGCGGGGCCGGACGGGAGGATCGGCGACGGCCTGCGGTACGTCGTCGAAGTTGGCAACATCTCGGCGATCGCCCGCCCACGATGGTACATCCGTGGGTCGGAGGGTGCTTACCTTCAGTACGGGCGTGACGCGCAGGAGGCAGCACTGCACCGAGGTGAAGTCGGGCCTCGCCCGATGGATCCCGAGAACGCGCCCCGGCTAGTGCGTGACGTTAGCGGGACGATGCAGGACGTGCCATTCGAGGGTAAGTCTGGCAACTACCTTGCCTACTACGAAAACGTAGCCGAGGCGATCCGCGGCGGAGCGGCGCTCGCGGTAACTGGCCGGAGCGTCCTTCCCTCAATCCGGATTATCGACGCTGCAATGCGGTCGGCGTCCACTGGGTCAGTGGTGATGCCGGCAGCCGCCCGCGCCTGATCGCCCCGAATCGGACGGGTCACCTCCCGGCACCATCGAAGACAGGAACCATCCCGATGACCAACATCACTGGCGGGCATGCTGTGACACTGGAAGGGACCGACGTCCACCTGCGCGACGTAACTGGTGCAACCGCGCGCATCCAAGTGGCGTCCGGGAACAACGTCTGCGACTACCGCGTGCCCGTACCGGGTCGCGCCGACCCGGTCGCAGTTCTGGTTACGCCGGATGCCTCAGGGGGCTACTCATACGGGAACCCAATCCTCTTCCCATTCCCGAACCGAGTCAAGGGTGGCTCGTACACCTTTGAGGGCGCCACCCACCAGCTCGACGTAAACGAGACGGCTCGGGGAAACCACATCCACGGGCTCGTCAATCGGCGCCCGTGGGTAACAGAGGCGGTTGGTGCTGACGATGAGCGCGGGGCGTGGCACCGCGCGTCGGTCGACCTCGCGTCCGACCCCGAGATTCAGCGCCAATACCCCTTCGGCGCAAAGATCTCGGTCACGACCTCACTGCACGGTGGCGTGTTGGTGCAGGTTACGGTTGTGGAGAACAACGGCAGCGGGCGCCTGCCGATGGGTTACGGAATCCATCCGTGGTTCCCAGTCACGCTTGGTGGCACCCCCCGCGAGGCATCGCGGGTGCGCGTGCCGGGTGCAGCGATTTGGGAGCTGGATAACCTCGTCCCGACGGGCCAACTCAGACACGTCGATGGCACGGAACTGGACTTGCGGGAGTGGCCCGAGATCGCAACGCGCGAGCTCGACCACGTGTACACCGCAGTTGATCGGCGGGCTGATGGGTGGACCGAGGCGGGAGTGTTCTATCCAGACGAGAACTTGCGCCTGCTCGTGGAGGCAAGCCCGGAGTTTCGGGAGTGGGTGATCTTTGCCCCACCGTTCCGGCCGGTCGTGTGCCTTGAGCCGTATACCGGCACCACAAACGCGGTCAACCTCCAGAACGACGGTATCGATGCCGGGCTTGTCGTCATCGAACCCGGCTCGAGCTGGACGGGCGAGGTGCGCTTCTCGCTTCGCCCGGCCTGACGGCGCAACTACGACGCCGATGTCCAGGCGACACGATAGATCGCGCCAGCAACGTCGTCGGTCACGTAAAGGGCGCCATCCGGGCCTTCCTGAATATCGACAGGGCGTCCCCATGCGTCGCCTGGACCCCGGGTTCCGCGATTCCACCCGGTCACGAAGTCTTCGGTGCCCGTCGGCGCGCCGCTGGCGTCGAGGGCAATACGCACGATCTTGAAGCCGGTTTGCACTGAACGGTTCCACGATCCGTGGAAGGCCGCGAATGCCGATCGGCGCACCGTCTCCGGGAACGCGTTCCCAGTCAGGAAGGCCACGCCGAGCGGCGCGGAGTGCGCCTGTTCGCCGTGATACCTAGTGAGATCCCGACACGTGGGGTTGCCCCCAGACACGCGCGTGTCGGGGCGCCATCCACTGGGCGTCCAGTAGCAATACGGCCAACCGTAGTTTGCACCTGCCTCGACCGGCGTCACTGGCTCTGGAGGGATGTCGTCGCCGAGGTTATCCCGTTCGTTCGTAGCGGCCCACAGCTGGCCAGTGACTGGATCAATCGTAAGGTCGACGACGTTTCTCAGACCCCGGGCGAACTCGACGCCATCTCCGTCAGGGGTGTAGCGCCAGATGGTGCCCCGACGCGTGTCGGCCTCGACGCAGACGTTGCAGCTTGACCCAAACGCCACGAAGAAGTTGCCGTCGGAGTCAATGGCGAGTGGGCGAAAGTGATGGGCGCCGCACCCGGAGTCCGGCAGGCCGGAGACCGGCGTGCCGCGCGCAACGGGCCGTGCGTCGCCGTTCATGTGCGCGAACTGCGCGATTGTGGTGGACTGCGCCACAAATAGGTCGTCACCCCGAACGACCGTGCCGTAGGGGCAGCGCAGGTTGCTGAGGACGGCGCGGGTGGCGTCCGCGACCCCGTCGCTGTCGGTGTCGCGGACGCCGATCACCTCGCCGGATCCGGGGAGGCTCACAAGCCATTCGCCCCACGGTGCCCACGTCAGGGCACGGGGACGGTCCACCCGTGCGAAGACCGAGACCGACACGCCGGGCGGGACGTCGAGGGTGCGAGGTTGGGTGAACACGCCCACGCGCATCGCCTCGGGGACCATGATTGCGGTCTCGACGAGGCCGGCGGGGAGCGGCGACGCACGATTGGCTCCGATCGACGGTTGGTTCAGGGCAGCCTCGGTCGGTTTCGCCTGCCATGAGCCGAGGCGGAACACAAGGGCGGTCGCCAACCCGAGCAGCACCATTACCCCCACCGTGATGGTGGCGCGGCGCGCGAACCAGGCTCGCGGCGACGGTGTAGCTTGGCTCATCGCGTTCCCCTCAGCCCGTCGGATCATCCGGTGCGCCCCAAAGGCTACCGCGGTCGTGTACCGAAATGGGGGAAGCGACCGTTACGTGCGGGGTTCCGGGGCCGGTGCGCCTTGCGTCGTCGTGACCCCGGATGCACCCGTGAGGTCGGCGCCCGTGAGGTCGGCGCCCGTGAGGTCGGCGCCCGTGAGGTCGGCACCCGTGAGGTCGGCGCCCGTGAGGTCGGCACCCGTGAGGTCGGCGCCCGTGAGGTCGGCGCCCGTGAGGTCGGCACCGGAAAGGAAGATGCCCCGCAACTCTGCCCCGGCGAGGCGCGCACCACGAAGGTTCACGAGGTGAAGCGCATCGACGAACTGGTCGAGAAGGGCGCCGCGAGGGGCTAGCGTCGGGTGGTTGGCACCGCCATTCCTTTGCGCACTCGCACTACTGATGATCGTGCGCGTCAAGTTGGCACCTTCGGTTTTGGCACCGAGGATCATTCCGCAGGAAAGCACCTGACCCGACAGGTCCGCGTTGGTGAGGTTCGCCCCGCGGAGGGAGCCGGTCAAGCGCACATGGTTGATCGGCATGCCGAACCACAAGGCGCCGAAGAAGTCCCCAACGGATGGAGGTGGTATTGAGAGGTCGGCACCGGTCAAGTCAGCGCCGCGGAGATCGGTCTGGTCCAGGATTGCGCCCGACAGGGTGACACGCGAAAGGTCTGCCCCCCGCAGGTCGGCATTGCGCAGGTCGGTGCCGGAGAGGCTTGCGCCGCGCAGGTCGGCACCCCGGAGATCGGCGAAGGCAAGGGTCGCTCGGATGAGCGAAGCGCCGCGGAGGCTTGCGTTGCGGGCGTGCACCTCACGGAGATCGGCACGCGCAAGGTTTGATCCCTCGAGCGACGCGCTTGCAAGGTTGGCATGGCACAAGCAGGCCTGATCGAGATCTGCGCCGGCCAGGTTCGCACGCGCGAGGTTCGCGCCGGTCAAGCGTGCGTGGCGCAGGTCCGCGCCGGTGAGCTGGGCCTCACACAAGTCAGCCACCACAAGGCGGATACCACGCGCGCGTATCGCCCGAAGGTCAGCGTGGCGCCAATCAACGCCGGAACACTGCGCGAGAACTAGGTTGGCCGGACGAACACGCCCGTCGCTTGGCGCTTCGGCGGCGAAGCCATTTGCGCTGCGATCGGGGTCGGCCGCGAGGCGCCAGGCGACTGCCGCGCTCAAGCGGGGCGCACCGTGTCGCCGCGTCATCGCGACGCCAGCCATGAGCGTGTCGATGCCGCTTGGGTGCGCTCAGGTGACGTGCGTCTGACCAGCGCGCCCGTGAGAAACATGCGGTCGTGACGTGCATCCCACCGCCGGTGGGTGAGCGCGTGCGAGAGCATGGCTGCCAGCGATTGGCGCGTAACTAGTGACGGGATGATTGTCAGCGAAGTCAGGCGCGGCGGTTGAGTGTCGAACCGCTGATGGCGGCGAGCGGCGACAGCGGATTGCTGGCGCCAAAGTTGACGGGTGCCCGGGATCCGGCCACCGCGCGCGCCGTGAGCGGGAGCGGCGGCGCGACGGAGGCGGCACCGGCGATAGGCCTCGCTACGATCGGTTCAGGCGCGGTGGCTTGCAGGACCGGCAGGGCGCCGACCGCCGCTTGTGTTTGGGCCACCCCGGCGATCGATTCCGTGGGCGGTGCCGAGGCCCGCCGGGCTACCGGCACGGCCGAACTCGACGAGTTTGCACTTGACACGCTTACTGGTCGCGCCGAGTTGGTTGGCCCGCCGCTCGGCTGGCGCGTCCCGATGGATGGCACGCTCCCCGCGCTTGCTCTCGGAATAGTTGGCGGGGTGGCCGAGCCAAGACGCGACGTAGGCTGGCTCCGGGCGGTGCCAAGGGTCCGAGGATCGGACCCGGGCGAAAGCGACGTCGCCGAGGTGACGCGGCCCTGCCCAAAGCTGCCCGGTTCCGCCCATCCGACGAACTGGCCGGAATAGGCCGGCGAGTCCACGCGCTCCATCTTGACGCCGTTCGGGGTTGCCGAGACCATGCGCCCGTCGCCGAGGTAAAGGCCGGCGTGGCCTTGGTACTGGTTGCTGGCGTTCGCCCCGAAGTAGAGGATCGCACCAACCGGCGCCTGACCCAGCGCCGACAGACCCTTGTGCGTGACGAGGGCTCGGCCGGCACTGGCGGCGTTCGGGTAGAGGTTCTTCGTCCCGTAGCAGACTTCCACGAACCGCTCGCAGTAGTTGTTCCAGTCGTAGCGTCCGAGGTACCCCAATGCGGTCTCCACCGCCTTCTCGCCGGACTGCTTCTGTGCCGGCGAGAGCGGCGCGGTCGTTGCACCCACCCCGAAGAGCGAGGCGAGATTGCCGAGACCGGACAGGGCGCCGCCGAGGGCGGAGGTGCCTGAGTTGACGAGGCCGGCCAACGGGTTGGAGTTCGCGGGTCCGGGGACGACGGCGCTTCCACCGAGGCTTGCCAAGGACGGTAGCGTGGAACCCGACAGTGAGTCGGACCCCACGCCGGAGAGCAACGCCTGCGACGTTGCCGGTTCGGCGCCCTGCAATGCGTCGGCTAGCAGGTTCGGAAACGACGAGTCGGTTGCCTGACGGCGGTTCGGGGACGACAAGCCGGAGAGGGAAAGCCCGCTACTTCGCGCCGCGAGGGCAGCGCCGTTCGGGGGCGCACCGGCTGAGGGTGCGCGCCGGGCGGTGACCGGCAGGGTCGCTGGGTTCGTCGGCATCGTCTGGTTGATGGTACGTCGGATCCGGCGTTCGCGCACCGGTCTGAGGCAGGGTATGGCATCCGCCAATCGACGGATGCAGTGCGGGAGCCAGAGCCTTCACGAGCATCGTGCGGACCGTTGGGGCTGCGACGGGGGGCCGTAAACTGTTCGCCATGACGACTGCACCGTCTCGCGAAATCCAGACCTTTCCTAACCCGAATCCGGCGCGCGACTTCGAGATCGAATGCAGTTGCCCGGAGTTCACAAACGTCTGTCCGATGACCGGGCAACCGGATTTCGCGACCATCACGATTCGTTACGTGCCAAACCAGCGGTGCATCGAGCTCAAGTCGTTGAAGCTCTACTTGTGGTCGTACCGCAATGAGGGTGCATTTCACGAGGCGGTCACGAACCGAATCGCGGATGACCTGATCGCGGCGCTCGACCCCCGTCGCATCACCGTGGTTGGCGCGTTCGCGGTCCGCGGTGGGATTACCACGACCGTCACGGTGACCCACTCGCGACTGGCGTAGTAGTTAGTCATCCGTCACGAGAGCTGATGACCCGGCGGGGTGGCCCCCCAGCGAACGCGACCGTGACCCATCGTGCGATCACGTCATGTGCCGCATGCCACCACTGCAAGGTTGCGAGGTCGTCAATCGCGACCGCATCGGTCGGCGCCTCTCCAAGGCGATAGTGCTCCTCGTACACCCAGAGTGAGTGAGCGCGCACGACGAAGTACAAGTGCGCAAGCCGTTGGGCATCGAGCACACCCAACGCGGCGTGCCGGCTGTACGCGCGCGCGAACGCCCGCAGGCGAGGCCCGCCCTCGGCAAGGTCGGCACGCAGGTTTATTGTCAGGTCAATCGTTCGCGCGACATCGAGAGCGCGCGGCGCGACGGCCGCGAGCTCCCAGTCGAGCACCGCGTTGACGATCGGTGGTTCGCCGATGCTGAAGAGGACGTTCCCCGGGTGGAAGTCACCGTGGATTGGCCCGGTCGCAAGGTTGTCCCCGGGCCACGGGTTGCACGCGCCGGCCTCGATCACCGACCGCCGGTACGCCAGGCTTGCCAGCGCATGGCCGTCGAACGCAGTGGCCACTGGTCGCATCGCAATGTCGGCCTCGAAGGCGCGGATGCGATCGAGGGTTACCGCGGGTGACGGCGCCGACTTCGTTGGTAGGCGACGCGTCAGGTCGGGCGGGGTACCGTCAAGGGCAACATGGACTTGCCCGAGCATCTCGCCGAACGTCGCCGCGATTGACGCGTCGACACCGCGTTGCTCGACATGGCGCCCGTCGATGTACGGGTATGCCGCCCACCAGCGGTTCCCGGCCCAAGTTGCCGTCCTACCATCGCGAGCAGTGACTGGTGCAGGCGAAGGGATGCCCGCACGCCGTGCAACAGCGGCGACCTCGTGCTCGCGCACGACCGGTACCGGGTCCGGGTAACGGCTTCCCTTGAGGAACCACCGACCGCTGGGGGTGGTCGCCACGAGGGCGCGATTCAGCAGACCGCCATCGACCACTTCCAGCTGGCGTACATCGCCGAGACCGAGGTGGCGCGAGACCTGTCGCGCGATCCTCCACGCAGCGTCGGGAACCATGGCACCGCATGCTACGCCGCGCATCGCCAGTGTTGGTGGTCAAAGGTGCGGCGTGATCCAGTAGATGGCAGTCGCTCGACCGACGAAATCCACCGAGTGGCCGATGCGCAGGCCGTCATCGTGCCGCGAACATGGCGCTTGGAGGTTCACGCCCATGGCGTCCACCGGCCAATCAAGCAGCAACCAATCGTTGAGCGGGACGAATCGCGCCTCCGGGGCCACGTACGGTACCGGAGTGGCGACCATCGCGTCCGCGGCCCAGCGGAAGAAGCAACTCGCCAGTGCGCTGATCCAACCCTCCACCGATCAAGTGACCATCGGCGGCGTCTCCGTCACCAATTCTGGCGTGGTCGGCATGGCGTCGTCGGTCGTCCGGCAGTTGGTTCCGGTCGTCCTCGAACGCGTCATCGCCCTTGGTTCGGCGGCGCGCAATCTGCTTCCGGGCGAGGCGTTGACCCGGAGTGCGCAGACCGGTACCACGTCACCCGGCGCATTTGCCCAGCGGCTCGTGTCAGTCTCCGGGGGCGCTGGCGTCACTGCTGCGGCGAGTGCCGGAGCCACCCTCGCTTCCTACAAGTTCACCGTCGCGCAGACCGCGGCAGGCCAGACGTCCTCGAGCAACGGGTTTGTGAGCACGAACCCGAGCATTGGCGGCATCACCGGTGCCGGTTCACTCACGATCCAGATCGGCACGACAACCACGACCGTTACCCCGACCTTCTCCTCGGCGACGAATGCGAAGGAGGCCTTGGAAGCGGTCGCGACTGCGGTGAATGCCGCCGGAATCGACGCGCGGGCCCAAGTCGTCTCAGCTAACGGTGCTTCAAGGCTGCAGGTGACCCGCAAGACGACTGGGGCGGCCTCAACGATGACCCTCGGTGGCGGCCTCGCAGCGCCTCTGGGCTTCTCGACGACGACTGCCGCCCGCGATGCCAGCTACACGCTTAATGGGGCAGCACACACTTCGTCGTCGAACGTGATCCAGCTTGACGCCGTCTCCACCGCTGCAACGTCCGGCCGAGTGCAAGTCAATCTCACGGGCGCCACGTCGACATCGGTCACCGTGACTGTTGGGGTTTCGCGCAACGACAACGTCATCGTTGACGCCGTCAAGTCGCTGATCGATCGCTTCAACATCTTCCGGCAGACGATCAGTTCGGTGGGCGGTCTGGTGACCGCTGGCACCCAGAACCAGCTGGATGGTGCGCTCGACGCACTAAGCAATGCGCTGAGGGGCATCGGCGTGACTGCGGATGCCAACGGCGTTCTGGACCTCAACGAAGCCTCCCTGCGGTCCGCGCTCAAGACGTCGCCAGCGCGCGTAGAAGCGGCGATCGGGGGGGCGAGTGGTTTGGCCGCGCGCGTCTACGGCGTGACCAGTGCGATCCAGAAGTCCCCGGGGGTGCTGTTCGCGGCGGACGCCGCGGCAAGTGTGATGCCCGCTGGGTCCCAGATCGCGCAAGCGAACCGCCTCGACCTCGCGATGACCAAGCGCCTCCTCGACTTCCAGGCGTAGCTGGGGCGCGCCGCGGTCGGGTACCGACCCGGCCGGATACGCGCGCGCCCTGGGGCTATCCTCAGTCGTTGCCGTGACGAGCGCCTCCCAGGCGCGCTCGCTTTCGGTTGGCCGGCGCCGTCGTTGCCCTCCTGCCCCCATCGGACCGCCATGAAGTACTACGTCACCACGGCCATCGACTACCCGAACGCCGCGCCGCACATCGGCCACTCGTACGAGAAGATTGCCGCCGATACCATCGCTCGCTACCACCGGCTACGCGGAGATGACACCTTTTTTTGCATGGGCGTTGACGAAAACAGCCAGCACGTCCCGAGGGCGGCGGATGCCAACCGTGCTGGGGTCATTGAGTGGGTCGACCGCATGGCTGCGGCCTTCCAAGGCACGTGGGCTGCGCTCGATGTGCGCCCAGACCGGTTCATCCGCACGGCGATTGACACGGACCACGCCCGCGCCTCACAGGAGCTGTTCCGTCGCGCGCAGGCCGGAGGCGATATCTACAAGGGAACCTACACCGGCTACTACTGCCACAACTGCAACACCTTCTATGAGCAGGGCGATCTGACGGACGGTAAGGCTTGCCCGAACCACCCGACGATCGCACCGGAGTACCTAGAGGAAGAGAACTATTTCTTTGCACTCTCGCGATACACCGACCGTCTCATAGACCTGCTCGACGCCAACCCGGATTTCATCATGCCGCGGGTCTGGGGCGCCGAAATCCGCGCGTTGCTGCAACGGGGCCTGCGTGACTTCTCGGTGTCACGCCCGGTGAAGAGCGCCCGCGTCGTGGATGGCAAGCCGTGGGGTATCCCCGTTCCTGGCGATCCCGAGCATGTCTTGTACGTGTGGTTCGACGCCCTCACCAACTATGCGACCGCGGCGGGGCTGCCGGACGACGCGAACCGCTTTGCGGACTGGTGGCCGGCAGACGCGCACGTGGTTGGCAAGGACATCACGCGGTTTCATTGCGTGTACTGGCCGGCGATGCTCATGGCAGCCGGCCTTGAGGTGCCGCGCCAGGTGGCGGTCCACGGCTTCATGACGCTCGAGGGGCAGCGGATTTCGAAGACGACGGGCAACATCATTGACCCTGTCGAACTGGTCGATGAATGGGGCGCTGACGCGGTGCGGTACTACCTGCTCCGTGATGTGGCGTTTGATCGGGACGGCGATTTCGTGCGCGCAAACCTCGCGCAACGCTACGTGAGCGACCTCGCGAATGACCTCGGGAACCTGCTGAACCGTGCCGTTTCGATGATCGGTCGCTACCGCGATGGGGTCGTGCCAACGGCAACGGCGCCGGAGGCTCCGACCGACGCCGAACTCCGCACGGTCGCGGAGGCGGCGGTCGCAGGTACGACCGACTGCCTGGAAGCCTGGGACTTCGATGGTGCGCTCGACGCGTCGTGGTCGCTGGTCCGGCGAGCGAACCAGTACGTCGATGAGAACCAACCCTGGAAACTTGCGCGCGACCCCGACGCGGACGGCCGATTGTCGGTCGTGCTCGGTACCGTCGCCGAGGCGTTGCGCTTGCTGTCCACCCTGCTGGCGCCGGTCATGCCGACAGCATGCGCCAAGATGCGCGACCAGCTTGGGTTGCCAATGGCTGCCGGTGGGGACTGGCTTGACCTGACTTGGGGACGATTCCCTCCAGGAACGAAGGTCGGCGCGCCGGTGCCGGTCTTCCCGCGCAAGGACTTGACAGACCCGGCGCGGTAGGCGGTGCGTGCTGGACGTTCCACATCAATCGAACGGCGGCCGCCCGCAGCCGGTGCGTACGGCGGGCAAGCGGCCGGTCGGCCGGAACGAGTGTCCCCGCCCGCGGGCTACCCCGGTGGTGGAGACCAGTCAGGTCGACGCAGCGCGACAGCACCGGCGAGAGTCAGCGGGTCGCGTTCAGGGTAGGCCAACCGCAACAATGCCAAGGCGTCAGGCCCGTCAAGTGCTGCGCCGAGGGTGGTGAGCCATGCCTCCACCGTGGCGGGTACTGAACCGACAACGACGGGAGTCGCGCCCTCCGCCCACGCGCTTGAGGTCGCAAGTGTGGCTGCGAGGGCGAATGCCGGGTCTCGCAGGGCGTACGCCGCACCCTCAGGCCATAGGAGCGCGGCGTCCGCGCGGTCGTCGACGAGTGCGGTAACTGCCTCAATCTCGGTTGAGAAAGCCTCCCATCGACCGCCATCCACGAGCGGCAGCCCGTCCACGTTGATCGGTGAACCGGCAACTGCCTGCACCAGTTGGGGGATGACCCCGCCGACGAGGGCATCGACCGGCAATCCCCATGGCGTCGGTAAGTAGGCGAACCGGTATGGCCGAACGCGAGGGGCCAAGCGTCCGCTTGCAAGGCGCGGCCCGGCGACGGATTCGCGTCGAACCACGAGTCGAACCGGGCCGGGCGCTCCCAACGCTGCGGGTGAAATCGGTGGAACTTCGATGCCAGGCCCCGACTTCCAACCGGGCGTGGCGGCGGCGGTACCGCGAGGGACAACTGCGGCACGCGCCGTTCCGGTCGACACGAGGTTGATGGCGCCGTCAATCGTGGTTGCGAACCGCAGGCTGATGACGGGCCGCGGAGGCAGGCTTGCAGTTGACGGAACGGCAACCGCTAGGGCGTCCGACGGACGCGCCATCGCGAAGAGCGGTGCGAGACCCAACGGGCGTCCGGTCGAGGCAATGACGACCGGTGACGCGGCGGTGTCAGATGCACCGCAGGCGGACGCCAAGGCACCGACGCCAACAAGAAGGCGTCGGCGCGACGCGATGGTGACGCCGTGTGGGGCGATGGTCTCGTCCTGCATCGATGGCGGCGCCGTCCGCACCTATTTCGCGGCGCGGCGCGCGACTGCAAGCACTCGCTCGACCTCTGCGGTGAATGCGCGCGCAAACGCGGCGTCGGTCACGATCACGAGGTTCTCATCGTTATCGTTGGCGGCGTTGTCGGAGAAGTTGAATGACCCGAACGCCGTTACCGTGCCGTCGATGATGAAGAGCTTGTGGTGCATCAACCCAGGGTTGCCGTCCTGAATGACGTCGAGGCCGATCTCGCGCATACGCCTGAACTCGGAGAACTTCGTCTCGGAACCGGTTTTTTCAAAGACGCCGCGAACCTTCACTCCAGCCGCCGCCCGGCCACGCACGGCGTCACCAAGGCGGTCGTGCGTGAACGAGAAGGCGAGGAAGTCGATTGTGTGGGCCGCCGCGCTTACCTTCTTAATGAGGGGCACCGATGGGTCGTTTGCTGACGCGAAGTACGTCTCGATGGTCGCACCGTCGATCGTAACGACTGGGTTCGGCACGTCCTTCGCCTTGTTCGGGCCGAACTTCCTGCGGGCAAAC
Source organism: uncultured Chloroflexota bacterium (assembly GCA_903836285.1). Classification (GTDB taxonomy): domain Bacteria; phylum Chloroflexota; class UBA11872; order UBA12225; family UBA12225; genus CAILQO01. The sequence goes on along the minus strand of CAILQO010000527.1, from coordinate 12,174 downwards.
ATCTCCTCGAACTCGCGCGCGAAGTTGGCGGCGATCCGTGCGTCGCGGATGATGACTTGGTGGTTGTCGAGGCGATACGTGTCGCCTTCAGTGAAGTTCCACGACCCGGTCAGGACGCGCGCGCCGTCGGCGACGGCGAACTTGTCGTGCATGATCGGGCGCCGATTGTCCTCGACAATCGGGATTCCGGCGTCCCGCACGGTCCGCAGTGCTGCCTGAATCTTTGCGTCCTTGACGTTCGCGACGGTGTCGGAGTCGGTGACCATGCGCACGCGCACCTTGCGGGTGGCGGCCCGTGCCATCGCGTCGGCGACGGACGTGAGATCGAAGTCGTATGCCGCGACATCCAAGGTCGTGGTCGTCGCATCGATGAACTGAACGAGGCGGGTATCGAGGCACTTCGGCTTGCACGCCTCCGGCCCGCCGGGGACGGCGAATGCGATGTCGTACCAGCTGCCTGAGGCGTCCGGCACGCCACGACTTGCCTCGGTACCACGCAGGCGCGGCAGGATGATGGCGACCGTCACAACGGCGGCCAAGATGGCGATACCGGCCCACGCGAGGTTTCGGCGCATGGCTAGCTGCGTCCGTCGCCGGTTGCGACGGCATCCGCGGTAATGCGCCAGAGCGCGGCGAGGTCGTCTCGACTTGGGGCGATTGGCCCCCCAACCAACGAGGCACCGTCGTCGCCTGAGGCAAGCGCCGCGACGATGGCACGCGCGTGGTCGAGGACCGCGTCGGCAACCGCTTCCCTTTCGGCAGCAGGCGCACGGGCGATCGCCGCCTCGGCACGCTCGGTCACGGCATCAAGGAGCGCGTTGATCGCGACATCGGGCAAGGTGGCCCGACGCATCCACGCCTCGTCGCCAGTGATCGCCTCGACGACACGGGCAACGAGGGCATCAGTGGCCGCCACAGATGAATCCCTCCACCCGGATCCTTGAGGTGCGATGGTGCGCTATTGTGCGCGCGACGCGGTGAAGGATCCCGGCCGGCCGAGTGCCGTGCGGCCCTTCGCGCCGCAGGAGGCACATGATGGCCGAACAGATTGACCTGTCGATCGAATACTGCACCTCTTGAGGGTACGAGAAGCGAGCCGCCGGTCTGGCGGACGAAGTGCGCAAGGCGATGCCCGGGCGGATAGGCAAGGTGACCCTTGTCCCATCAAGCGGTGGCGTCTTCGAAGTGCGGCGTGGGGACGCGGTTGTGTTTTCGAAGCGCCAGAAGGGGCGCTTCCCCAACCCGGGCGAGGTTGCCGAAGCCTTGGCTTGAAGGGGTAACCCCCTCTCTGGTTTGAGAAACATGTGAGAGGGTGTCTGATTTGGCACCCGCTGACAACGGCGCGCATGCGAGGAGGCATCCGTGAACGAAAGCGACGCGGCGTCCCCGAGGCCGGTGCGCCTCGCCATGGTCGGGATCGCTCACGAGACGAACACGTACTCGGACGTGCCTGCGGACTTGGCGGCGTTCGAAGCGGACGGGATCCTTCGCGGCAGCGAGATCGTGGCGATGCACGCGACGGCGTCCACGACGGTCGCGGGCTTCCTTGAGGCCGGCACCGCGCCCGGCGTTGAGGTGGTGCCCCTTCTGTATACGTCGACCGGCCCGTGCGGGACGATCACGGCGGACGCCTTCGAGACCATCGTCGGCGAGATGATTGCGCTTATCCGAGACGGTGGCCCGTGGGATGGGGTACTGCTGGCGCAACACGGCGCGGCGGTATCGGTCGACTTCCCGGACGCGGATGGCGAGGTTGCGGCGCGCGTGCGGTCACTGGTCGGGCCGGACATGCCGGTCGGTATGGCCCTCGACATGCACGGAAACGTGTCGCACAAGATGATTGACGCGACGACGGTCACGACGATCTACCGGACGAACCCGCACGTGGATGCCCGCGTGCGTGCACGCGAGTGTGCGGACCTGATCGTGCGCACGGTCCGTGGTGAAGTCCGCCCAGTGCAGCACCTTGAGACGCCGCCGATCGTCATCAACATTGTCAAGCAGTACACCGGCGAGGAGCCGATGGCGACAGTGGTGGCCGACGCCATCGCCGTGGAGGCGTGGCCCGGAGTGCTGTCCACAAGTGTTGCGGAGGGGTACCCGTACGCCGATGTGGTGGAGATGGGGATGGCGTTCCTGGTCATCGCCGACGGGGACCCCGAGCTCGCGGCCCGTGGCGCGCGGTGGATGGCGTCGCGGTCGTGGGAGCGGCGAGCTGAGTTCGTTGGCGACATTCCCTCGCCGGCCGAGGCGATCGCATACGCAGCTGGGGCGCCCCACGGGCCGGTGGTGATCATGGACGTGGGCGACAACATTGGCGGGGGCGGGCCGGCGGACTCAACCCTCCTGCTCGACATCGCGCTGCGCACTGGCGTGCGCGACTACTTGCAGACCTTGTATGACCCGGCGGCGGTCGAGGCGTGTGTGGCGGCCGGCGTCGGCGCGACAGTGTCCCTCGCGGTCGGGGGGCACACCAACGCGTTCCAAGGCAATCCCGTCCCGTTCACCGGGAAGGTCCGCGCGATCACCGACGGCAAGTGGGAGGACTGGCGACCGACGCACGGCGGGGCCCGGTTCTTTGATGCAGGTACGATGGCCGTCCTTGAAGGCGCGGGCAACGTCACGATCGTGTTGACGTCGAACCGGTGCGGCAACACCAGCATCGAGCAGATGTACTCGTGCGGGGTGCGCCCCGAACGCAAGCAGGTGGTGGTGGCGAAAGGCGTGGTGTCGCCCCGCCCGGCGTACCAGCCGATCGCGGCCGAGATCGTGCTCGCAAACACTGCGGGGGTGACGTCGGCCGACCTGCACTGGTTCGAGTACGAACGGCGCCGACATCCCCTGTTCCCGTTCGAGGGGGAGACGGCGTGGTCACCGGGTGACCGGTAGCCGACGATTCAAGGCGTGGGGATAGGGCGAGTGGACCCCTTCCTGACCCTCTCCCCGCCGGGACCGTTCCCGGGGAAAGGAACCGCCTCGACTACTGACGCCGCCAGTAGCGCGCGTGCAGGTTCACCAAGGTGTCGCGCCCGACGTAGTTGAGGATGTCCTGGCGAAGGCCCCCGTAGCCTTCGACCAGCGACTCGCGGATCAGGAAGCGGGCGCCGGGCCGATGGATGATCTCGAGAATGCGTTCGCCTGCAAGCAGGCCGAGGGGCAGCAGCGGCCCATAGAACAGCGCCCGATCCTCAAGGGCGATCGGTGGACCCTTGAACTCGCTGATCCCGGCGATGTCTGCCCACCGTACGGCTTTTGACTCGCCGTGCCGCTCCACCTCAATGCCTTCCGGGCTCAGGCGGTATCTGGCACGCCCCCAGCGCATGTACAAGCCCCCACCCGTGGCGATACACCCGAGAGCGAGGACCACGTACAGGAATGCGATGAGCGGTGAACCGTCCGACCAGAGTGCGATGCCATCCCAACCGAGGACCGCCCCATCGACCACGAGGATGGCGGCGTAGTTGCGAACGGCGCCAGAGCCGCCATACAGGCGATCCATCAGGGGCGACCCCGCGGGCCATCGATACCAGCGGCGGCTGCGATGTCGATGGCGCCGGCTTCACTGAGGCCGCGCAGCGTGCGCAAGGTGTAGAGGCCGGTGTCGTGTCCGTCGGCCCACGTCGGGCGCACGGCGTAGTTTCCGACCCCTTCGATACTGGAGAGGCGGAACTGGTCAGGGGTTAGCGCATCGACGAACTGCATCCGTCCTGGCATGCCCATCTCGCCGGCACATTCGGCACATGGGCACTTCCAGCGCAGGAACTCGTAGCGGTAGGCGGTCGTGGCGCCGTCGGCCCAGTCGATCTCAAGGCGCGCCCGGGCGTTGTCGTACCGGATGTCGACCGGTTCGGTCGGATCCGCGCCACCACCCGCCATGATGCTTGCGCCTCCGGAATAAGGGTCGCCGGTGGCGGCCCTGTGGGTCGCGCCAAGCCTCGCAACCGTTGATGACCCGTCTCACTGCCCGCTTGGTTCGTTCGGCACGGCTCCGGGGCGAGGTTTGACCGGTCCGTCCAGATTATAGGTCGTCGGCGTCACCGCGCGGATCACCGGATGAGCGGTCTGCGGTTGATTTGCGAGGCACCCGTGACGGGGGCTTCGGTTCGGTCACGAAAGAGGTGCGCGAACGCAATCGCCCCGGCGAGATACAGAATCGCCGTGGCAACGTAGGCAACGTGGCGCAACCCGGCCTCATTGAGGGCACCTCCGATCCGGACGCCGATGAAGGCTAACGCGTACCCCGACAGCATCACGGCGGCGCTGCCGGTGGCGCGCGCGCCGACCGGTAGTCGATCCATCATGAAGCTGTCCCGCAGGGGCACCGTCATCTCCATGAGGGTGCCTCGTACGAGGAAGACGGCCGAGGCAGCAATCAGGCCGGGCGCGAAACCAACGCCAAGAAGCATCGGCACCGACAGTGCTTGCGTCCAGGCGATGGTGGCAACCGGACCGAGTCGCGCGGCCATTGGAGCGACGCCGAGCATTGCCACGACCTCGATGGTGCGTTCCGCGACGCGCAACGTGCCGTACCACGCCTCGGACGTGCCGAGTTCGCGGACGAAATACACGCCGAAGAACGGGACGACCATGTTTCCACCCAGTCGCAGGAGGCCGTCCGTTGCGAGGAAGCGGAGCGTGTTGTCGCGCGCAGATCGGTCGCGCCAAGTCGCCAGGAGTGCATCCAACGTTCGCGACACCCGCGACGTCACGTCTTGCCGGTCGTGGGGAATGTCGGTGTCGAGCTGGCCGGATGGTCTTGCCGCAAGCAGGAATGGAATCCCGAGGCCGGAACATCCGGCGCCGACGACCAGGGCCAACCGATACGTGGTGGCGTCGTCAATGCCGGGCATCACGGTACGGAGGGCGGTCGGCAGCGCCCCGCCGAGGAGGCTGCCGAGGGCGGTACTGGTGACGTACGCCGCGCCGGCGACGCCGAAGAGGTACGGGCGGGTGGCCGGAGGGGCGATGGCGGCGAGGTACGGGGGGACCGCCAGATAGACAATGACCGCACCGAGGCCGCCAAGGACCAACCCAGTGCCGAGGATCGTGCGGGCGACGGTGCCATGGCCGCCGTCAACCAGTACCGCGATCAGCCCTGTTCCAGTCACGACAGTGCCGGCTACAAGCGTGCGCCACGGTCCCCATCGGTCGGCGGTTGGCCCTCCGACAATGGCCCCCAAGGCAGCCCCTGCACTCCCGAGGCTGATCAGGCGGCCGAGTTCGGCCTCACCAGTGCCGGACGCGAGGAGGAATAGAGGCAGGAGGATGCTGGAGACCCCGGCATTGACGCCGCCGAGGATCGAGGCAGCGAGAAATCGCCTCGCGTGGGTCGGGAAGGCGCGAACCTCGCGGATGTACGTCGCGATGACGCCGATCGGTGGGTGGTCCTTGAGCCGGGCGTTCATCCAGCACCGCGGTCGCAAGTCAGCGGTGTGGGGCCTCGCGCGACGTCAGAGCAGTATCGACGGCATGACCCGCGTGAAGCCATGCGGACCCCCAGGCTGATGTCCGTCCAGCGAACCCGGAACCGGGCCGGGGGATTGTAGCGACGCCTGCATGGTCGACTGCGGATAGCATCCGCGCCGTGACTGGAACGGTGACCGGAACGATCGTCGCGGACGGCACGGGCGAGCACGCCCACGGCGGCGTCACCGCGCGCACGGGACGGGCCGTGTCGTGGCTAGTGTTGCCGACCTTCATATTTGCCCACTTGGCTCATCACGTCGGAACTGGAGGCCTCCAACCGCTCTTGCCCCTATTGCGGGACGATTTCCAGCTGGATTACGCGCAGGCGGGGCTCTTGCTCTCGGCGCAGGGGCTTGCGCTTGGCTTCGCGCAGCTGCCGGTGTCGGCGCTCGCTGATCATGTCTCAAAGCGCTTGGTGATTGCGGTTGGCCTGATCGGGACGGGGCTCCTGTGCGTCGGAATCGCCGTCGCACCCGGTTTCTGGTCGCTGGTCGGGTGTCTCGCGGCGCTCGGCTTCCTTGGGGCGACGTACCACGCGCCCGCGGCAAGCTACCTTGCGGCGACGTACGAGGCCGCCGCGCGCGGACGGGCGCTCGGCACGCATGTCATCGGCGGGTCGCTCGCCTTCCTTGTTACCCCGGCGATTGCGATTGGTACGGCCCGCGTGATGGGATCGTGGCGCGCGGCCTTCTTCGCCTTGGCGGTCCTCCCGATCGTGGCGGGTCTGCTGATGCTGTTGACGATGGCGCGTACCGCGACTTCCGAACGCGCAGCGACGGCCGCCGAACGGGCCGGCCATTCAGGGGCGCTCGCATCGCTGCGGGCAATCGGGCCGCTTGTTGTGGTGGCGCTTGGCGAGCAGCTCCTGACGGCTAGCATGTTCGCGTACATCCCGCTGTTCCTCGTGGACCATCACGGGGTGCCGAGCGACCTGGCCGGGCTTGCCATTTCGGTGATGGCCGGGATTGGGATCGTGTCTGCACCGATCGGCGGCGCGCTTTCGGATCGGTTCGGGCGCGCGCCGGTACTGGTGGCCGTGACCGCATCGGTCGGCCCACTGATCCTGCTGCTGACCTATGCCCCCTATGGGCTGCCGCTCCTGGCCGGACTGCTTCTCTACGGGTTGTCGATGAACACTCGGCTGCCCGTCCTCGAGTCGCTCTTCGCGGATGCCATCCCGGCGCACCGGCGGTCGACGGTCCTTGGCCTCTATTACTTCATTGGGCAGGAGAGCTCGGGCTTGACCACGCCGGTGGTCGGCAGCCTGATTGACGCGACCGACCCAGTGACGGCGTTCACGGCGCTTGGCATCGTCGGGACGGCGCTGTCGCTGGTGCTGCTGTTTTACCGCGACTCCCTTGTCCGACCGCGCGTCGCGACGGGCATCGTTGGTGGGAGCTGAACCGGCGCACGGCGCACGCGGTACGGTTGGGCAATGAACCCTGCGGTCGTCATGATCGTGCGCGGGCTTGCCTTGCGTTGCCCGAAGTGCGGGAAGGGCGGCATCGCCAGTTCGCTGTTCTCGCTGCGTGAGGCGTGCCCGTCGTGCGGCGTTGCGATCGAGACGCGCACGGGCGAGGCAAGCGGCGGGATGGCCATCAACCTCGTCACCACCACCATTCTCGCAACGATCGGCGTGTGGTGGTTCGGTGTCTTCGGTTCGATGTCGTTGCTGCCGCTGATGGTCGGCCTGATGGTTGGGGGTGTCGCCTTCTCGATGGTGTTCCACCGCCACGCGTGCGGAGCGTGGGTGGGGGCGCTTCACGCTACCGCGGACATCGGTGAGGCACCAGTGAACGTTCAGGCCGGTTCGGCGCGCAAGACCGGCGGGTTGAAGATCCGATCGGCACCACCGGGCGTCCGCCGGATGGCAAGCGCCATGCCGGTCGCGACGATGCAGAGCGCACCAGAAAACCAGAAGGCCGTTTGATAGTCACCGAGACCGACCCGCAACGCCCCAGCAAGCCATGCGATGGAGGCGGCGCCGACTTGGTGCGAGGCGAATATCCATGCGTACGTCGTGCCAACGCGGTGCTTGCCGAACAGATCGGTCGCGAGGCGGATCGTTGGTGGCACGGTCGCGACCCAGTCGAGTCCGTAGAACACAATGAAGGCGCCGAGGCCCCACGTTCCGGACTCGTAGGCGAGGGGCAGCAAGAGCAGCGACAGGCCTCGCAGGCCGTAGTAGGTCGCCAGCAGCCTCCGTGCGTCGTAGCGGTCGGTCAACCACCCGGACCCGGTGGTGCCGATCAAGTCGAAAATCCCGATGAACGCAAGCATCGAGGCAGCGGTCACCTCGGGGATGCCGTGATCGTGCGACGCCGAGATGAGGTGCGTGCCGATCAGGCCATTCGTGCTGGCACCGCAGACGAAGAACGTCGCGGCCAACAGCCAGAAATCGCGCGACCCTGAAACGTCGCGCAAGGTGTTGATTGCCCCAGCAAATGGGTTCCCAGTCGGCACAGGGCGACGGCCGGAGTCGGTCGGCAACGCACCGTAGGCGGTCGTCCCGACGTCTTCCGGCCAGTCGCGGATGAAGGCCCAGACGAGAGGGGCGGCGACGGCGACGCCAACCGCGGCGAACGCCACGGCTGATCGCCACCCGGCAACATCGGTGAGGGCCGCGAGGGCGGGTAGGAAGATGAGTTGGCCGGCAGCCGAGTTCGCCGAGAAGATGCCAGTCACGACGCCTCGCCGGGCGACAAACCATCTGGTGGCGATCACGGCGCCGAACCACCCGGCCATCATGCCGGTGGCGATACCCACGATGACGCCCCAGATGAGCACGAGCTGCCATGGAGCCGAGACGAACGGTGCCAGTGCCAGTCCGAAGACGATCAGGCCGAGCGAGACCGATGCCGTGCGCCGGACGCCGACCCGTTCGGCAACGGCGGCGCCGAACGGGCCAATTGCGCCGTAAAGGATGAGGTTGACCGAGACCGCCGTTGAGATCGTTGCGCGGTCCCACCCGAACTCGCGTTCGAGGGGCAGCATGAGTACCCCGGGGATCGATCGGATGCCGGCGGCGGCTATCAGGACGAGTAGGGCGACCCCGGCGACGACCCACGAGTAGTGGAGGCCCGGTCGGTCAGTAGTCGCGTGCGGCGAGGTGCCCGTCATCCGGCGGGCCACGCCAGGAGGCTGCAGATGAAGGGGTAGGCGCTTGATGCCGTGTCCAGGATCGGCGCATGGCACGGCGCAAGGAACGAGGCGAACGCAAGGGCGAAAAGCCACGCGCGCGGCCGACGTCGGCGGGAGGACAGAACCCCGAGGGTCACGGGAACCGACGTGCGGTCCTCAAGGATGTGTGCGACGACGGCCATACGTCCAGAGCGTACCGCGCCGTCGACGGTCAGCAGGCTCGCGCGCCCCAATGGCCGTGCCTGACCAGGGTCGAGTCCCCGCATCGGTTGGTCAGATGGCGATGAAGGCCCGCCTTAGACGAGTGACCGTGGTGGCGACGCAGCCGGCCACGGCTGAGGAACGAGGCGCATATGACAAATCCCCGAGGTTCCTGGGCGGGGCATCAGCAATCCCGGGAGCCACCCCGAAGCCGGGAATGGGAACGCATTACGCCTTCGCGACGACGATGCTCAGGAGCCGGTCTGCTACGTGGTGGTATCGGGCCGCCTCGGGGTCTGGCACGAACTCGCGGACGCGGGGGCGTTCCAGCGCGGCGGCGCGAACGTCGTCCTCTGACGTGCCGGCGGCGACTTCAATCCGGTCCCGCACCTTGCCGTTCACCTGCACGGCGATGGTCACTGTCTCGTCGCGTGCCAGGGCCTCGTCCCACTCGGGCCACGCCTGCGCGTGGATGCTGCCCGGGCCGTCCGTGGCGAACGGGGCGCTTGGGTCGCCCGCCGTGATCCCTCCGGACCGCGCGCGACCGAAGCCACCGGTGAGCTGCCATAACGCCTCCGAGAAGAATGGGGTCGTTGGGGCCAGCAGTCGGACCAGGGCCTCAGTCGCGGCGGCGAAGTCGCCAGTTCGCGCGTTTCCGGTGCGCATGCGTTCGCCGAGGGCGTTGGCGAACTCCATGAGGGCGGCGACCATGGTGTTGAACCGGAACCGCTCCATATCGCGCGTGACACGGGCAATCGTCTTGTGCTGCAGGCGCACGAGGGCGGTGTCCGGTTCGCCACTGGTAGCGCCGTCGTGCGCGGCGTGCCATCTCACCACGAGGTCCCAGACCCGGCCGAGAAAGCGCCGCGCCCCGTTGATGCCCTCTTCGCTCCATTCCACCTCTTGGTCGAACGGCGCCATGAACAACTCGTACAAGCGAAGGCTGTCGGCGCCGTAGCGGGCGACCATCTCGTCTGGGGTGACGACGTTTCGCAGCGACTTCGACATCTTGGCGGCGCGCATGGTGACCGCTTCAGGGCCGAGGGTCGCCGCCTCGGCCGCCGTAATTGGCACCCAGTCTTCGGTGGCGTTCTCGTCACTGGCGCGGCGGTGAGGGGTCTTGACGACGAGCATGCCTTGGTTGCGCAGGCGGGTGAATGGTTCGGCGAAGGGCAACATCCCCTCGTCGTGCAGGAAATGGGTCCAAAAGCGCGAGTACAGCAGGTGCAGGACTGCGTGTTCGGCGCCGCCAACGTATTGGTCGACGGGAAGCCAGTAGTCCATGTCCCCCGGCCGGAACGGACCTTCCTTGTAACCGGGACTCGCGAAGCGAAGGAAGTACCAGGAAGAGCAGGCGAAGCCGCCCATCGTGTCGGTCTCCCGCCGTGCCGGTGCAAGGCACGTCGGGCAGGTGGTGCGGACCCAATCCTCAGCCCTCGCAAGCGGTGACCGGCCGGTACCGTCTGGCATGAAGTCAACCATCGCGGGCAACTCGACGGGGAGCTGGTCCTCGGGGACAGGCACCTCGCCGCAGGCGTCGCAGTGGATGATCGGTATCGGTGCGCCCCAGTACCGCTGGCGTGAGATGAGCCAGTCGCGCATGCGGTAGTTGGTGACTCGCTTGCCGGCATTTCGCGCGACGACGGCGTCACCGATGGCAGTAATCGCATTGTCGGTGGCAGACCCGACGCGCGCGTCCATGTCAGCGACGGCGAAGCCCCAACGAGTGCTGAGTTCGGCCTTCTCGTTTGGCCCAAGCTTGGGCCAGTCGCCCGGCGACATCATGCCGTCGAATCCGGGTGAATTGACCATGATGCCGGGAGCGGTGTACGCGTCTGGCAGGTCGTTGCCGGTCTTGGAGTCGTCCCAGTCCAGTGGCCGGACGACGAGCTTGATCGGGATGCCGTAGGTGCGGGCGAATACGAAGTCGCGCTTGTCGTGTGCAGGGACGCCCATGACGATGCCGGTGCCGTAGGTGGCAAGGACGTAATCGGCAACCCAGACCTGCACGCGATCGCCGTTGAGCGGGTTGATCGCATACGACCCCGTGAAGACGCCGGTCTTGGGCCGATCAGTGGCAAGGCGGTCGATTTCGCTGGCCTTGCGCGACGCCTCGACGTAGGCCTCGACTTCGGCCTTGTGGTCGTCGGTGACCAGGTCGGGCAACGATGGGTGTTCGGGAGCGATCACCATGAACGTCACGCCGAACAGGGTGTCCGGATGGGTCGTGAAGATCGGGAGCGGGATGCCGGATTCCGAGGCGAACTCAACCTGCACGCCGGTGCTGCGCCCGATCCAGTTGGACTGCATCGCGCGGATGCGATCGGGCCAATCGATCGTCTCGAGACCGTCCAGAAGCTTGTCGGCGTAGGCAGTGATCCGGAAGTACCACGCGGGGATTTGCCGCTTGGTCAGGCCCGTATGCCCGCGCCAGCAGACGCCATCCTGCGCCTCTTGGTTCGAGAGTGTCGTCTGGCATCCGGGGCACCACCACTGCCAGTTGGCGTCCCGGTAGGCGAGGCCCTTCCGGTAGAGGCGGGTGAAGATCCACTGCGTCCACCGGTAGTAGTCCGGGTCAGACGAGTCAAGTTCGCGGGACCAGTCGAACGAGATCCCGATCAAGTCGTACTGGCGCCGGTAGTTCGCGGCGTTGCGGTCAGTGGTGACGCGGGGGTGGACGCCCTGCGAGACGGCGTACTGCTCGGCCGGTTCCCCGAAGGCGTCCCAGCCCATGGGGTGGAGCACGTTGTAGCCGCGGGCGCGCAGGAAGCGGCTCAAGGTATCGGTCGGCACGTAGTTTCGGCAGTGGCCGACGGACAGGCCGTCGCCGGACGGGTACGGGAAGAAGTCAAGGCAGTAGTACTTCGGGCGGGTTGGGTCCTCAATGACGTCGTACATGCCCTGCCGCTGCCAACGCGCCTGCCAACCAGCCTCGACAACCGCCGGGTCGTACGCGGGAAGATCGCCCTCGCGTTCGGGTCGACCGTGGTCGCGGGACGGTGCCAAGGCAGTCATGTCGAGTTCGCTTCCTTGAGGGCGCACACCGGGAACAGCAGAACGGACCCGGGTGGTGGCAATGCAGTGGATATCAGGGGAGGGGCGGGTCCGGCGCCGAGACCATGCTGGTCACGCGATCGGGCGTGCACGCCACGGGTTCTGGTCGCGATTCTACCCGTGGCTCCCGGGCGCGCCTTGGAGGAAGCAGTGCCCGACGAAGGGCTAGCGGCGCGTCGGTGTGTTCGTTGGTTCGAGCGGTGTAGGCGAGGGCACCGGGGTATTCAGGACGGCGACCGGTGGGGCCACGACGCCGAGTTCCCGGAGGCCGGCACGGGCGTCGAGGTTGCCGGGATCGACCTGCAGGACCTC
>CAILQO010000526.1 GCA_903836285.1 uncultured Chloroflexota bacterium | reverse complement strand
CCTCGCCTCGGCATGTTCGGCATCGCCATCAGCGAGCAATCAACTGAGCGTGAGACGGCACTCACGTTCGGCTGGCGGGCGGCCGCGCACCCCGTGCCCACGGCCCCAATCCCGGCGTCCACAAGGGGTCGCTGGAGAGGCACCCAGCGCGGGGGTTCGTTGAGGCCGAGCACCGGCTCAGCCCCCGGTTGACCTCCATGGCGTCGCGCGGTTGAATTGCGGTCGCGCGCATGCGGTGCGGACACGCGACCACCACGCCGTGGGGCTCCCGGCACACTGGGCGGCGCACCGGGCTGCAAGCGGTCCGCGGATCCTCGTGGCCCTGAACGGGTCCGCCGCGCACGGCGAGGACGTCCCCGGAGGCGTGCCGGTGCTCGCGTCAGCGTGGTGTCGAGCTCGTGCTGCGTACTGTGCTCGACCTGCATGCATTCCGGCCGACCCGGGCAGGGTGCCGCAGCAGGCTCCCGAGGAATGGGTAACCGTGCTCCATGCGGCCGGGACCCGGGCCATCGGCACGCTCATGGTCTCACCGGAAGTGCCCGGGGCGATCCTCCATGCGTCTGTGACGCACGGCTGCGCCACGAACGCGATGACGCCGCACGCTCGCGGCCGCCTCGGCATGTTCGTCTTCGCGCGCGCCGCCGACCACACCGCCGGGCATGCGGACCGCCCATAGTTGGTTACGCCGTCGCTCGTAGGAACCACCACCCGAGCGCACCACTAGCCCGACGAGCTGGGCGGCGGCCTTGACCAGGCGGGCGAGCCCGACGCATCGACGGACGACGGTTCACACGTCCTCACGGCGACGAGCCGGGCGGGGTTGTCCGCAGCCAGGCGCGACCCACCTCGGCCACGCTCCACGCCTGCGAGACTGCGCCCCGCGCCCGGAACGGACTGTTCCCATCGAAGATCTCGCTGATCGTGCCGACGCACGCCTCGCGCCACAGGTGATCGCGCAACGGTTCGATCACGGCCCGCGCGGTCGCGTCGTCAGCACCGGCAAGCAGCATCGCGTCAACCATCGGGCCGAGCAGCCATGGCCATGCGGTGCCTTGGTGGTAGGCCCCGTCACGCGACGCGGCGTTGCCGACGCACTCGCCCCGGTATCGCGGGTCGGCCGGCGACAGCGTACGCAGGCCTCGCGGCGTGAGTAAGTGGGTGCGCGCGACGTCGATGATGGCGGCGCGCTGCGCGATCGTGAGCGGTGTCGTACCGAGCGATGCGGCGATCACCTGGTTCGGGCGCAACGCGGCGTCGTTGCCTTCCGGGCCGTCGATGCAGTCAAACAGGTAGCCCGACGTGCCGGGGACACCGTTGCGCGCCACCCCGGTTCCTGGCCACCAGAAGCGGTCTGCGAACGCATGGACCGCCCGGTCACGTGCCGTCCTATACCGCGCGGACGCCTGATGGTCGCCGGCGCCGCGTGCCCATGCTGCCGCGCGGTCGAGCGCATGGATCCAGAGCGCGTTCACCTCGACCGGCTTGCCTGCGCGTGGCGTCTGGTCAATGCCGTCGACCCTCGCGTCCATCCACGTCAACTGACCGTCCGTCGTTCGCAGGAGACCGTCGTCAGGGTCGACCCCAATGCCGTGGCGCGTGCCGCCCAGATGTGCTTCGATGATTGACGCGACCGTCGGCCAGAGCTCCCGCGCGAGGTCCGCACTGCGTGAGGCGCCTCCAAGCGCGTCAATCTCGCCGATGGCGCGGACGAACCACAACGTGGCATCGACGGTGTTGAAGTCGCCCTCGCCGAGCGGCGCACCACTATCCGGGAAGCGGTTCGGCACCATCCCTCGGTTCACCACGCGCGCCCACGACCGCAGCACCTCGCGCGCGACGTCGTGACGTCCAGTGAGGCGTGCGAGGCCCGGCAGAGCAATGAACGTGTCCCGCCCCCAGTCACCGAACCAGTGGTAGCCGGCGAGGACGGTCCATCCTGACGCCGCGGGATCGCTGCCATCACCATCGGTCTCCTCGCGCCGCACGAGGAACGAGGCGGCGGCGTGCCGCAATGCATCGATGAACCGTTCCCCGTCTCCGGTCGGCCCGGAGGGGGAGTCAGGGGGAGGCGAAAGGACGGTGGCGGACGGTCGTCGCGTCGCGAGCCGGGCGGCGGTGACTGGGGCATCAACGGCGAGCGACGCCCCAAGCGTCACCGACTGGCCAGGCTTCAGCTCGACCGAGATTGCCCCAAGGCAGTGCAGGTCCTCGACGCTGTCGAACCCGCGGGCATACTCCTCGCGGTGCCGGAAGTTCCACCACCATCGGGCCTGGTCGACGTCGTGGTGCCAGGTCGATTCGGCAGGCCCGTCCAGGAGCAGGTCCCACGCCGGTGAATGGCGATGCGCTCGGATATGCAGTCCACCAATGGCACCGTGATCAGTCCGCTGGATGTCGAAGGACCAGCTGGCATCACCCCGCCACTCGTGATGGAAGTCCCGCGAGGTCGCGAGCGGGCGCAGGACGAGCGTGCACGCCGTGGTGCCGGCCCACGTGTAGCGGACGTAGGTGGCGGTCTGGCCATCCTCCATCCAAACGGCCCGCTGGAGGGTGCCGCGCCCGTCGATGCCAAACCACCACGTCGGTCGTCCGGAATCCAGCCGAAACCCCGCGCGCACCACCCCAGGTGAAGGGTCGAGGAACGCGCCCTCGAACTCGGTGGAGGACACCCGCCACGACCTCTGGCCCACCAGAACCTCCTCGTCGATCCGCGACAGGAGGACATGACGGCCGAGCGGTGGGGCCAGCGGCACGATTAGGAGTCCGTGGTACCGCCGGGTGTGCGGCCCGGCAACGGTCCCGGCGGCGTATCCCCCACGCCCGTCGGTGACAAGCCATTCGTGCTCGAGTGCGCCCAGATCCTCACCAAGCGCGCCGTCCGGTTCCATTCGCCCAAGTGTAGACAGGGAGCCCCTCACCTAGCCCCTCCCCCGTCGCAACGGGGGCCGTTCACGGGGCCACACCACCCCTCTCTTGTCGCAACGGAGGAGGGATGAAGGGGGAGGGGGAGGGGGCTTCTCCGGGGCAGGGGACGCTCTCTCCTCCCCTCGCCCGTCGCACCGGGATGGCACGGACCGCAGCCGACACCGGTGGTGAGTACCCTTACCAGGCGCGCGCTGGATTGCCGCCGTATCGAAAACGTTGCGCCCGACCACCCCGAACCGGAGGACCCATGAGTGCGCCGCTCACCCTTGCCGTTGTGGGCTACGGCATGACGGCGCTCAGCCACGGCCGGACATTCGGAGCGGACGGGCATCGGCTGCGGTGGCTGGTCGGCCGGGTGCCGGATCGCGCGGCGGCATTCGCTCAAGAGCACGGCTACGACCGTCACGGCACGTCGCTGGACGAGGCGCTCGGTGATCCCGCCGTCGATGCGGTCGTCCTGTGCACGCCGAGTGACCAGCACGAGGCACAAGCCTTGTCGTGCCTTGACGCCGGCAAGCACGTCCTGATCGAGATCCCGGTCGCCATGTCGCTCGCTGGCGCGAGACGGGTCGCCGAAGCGGCTCGAAGCAGCGGACGCATCGCGATGGTGGCACACACCCACCGGTACCACCCAGGGGTGCGCGTGGCAAAGGCGGCGATCGACGCAGGCACCCTGTCGCCGCACTCGATCACGGCGCGCTACATGTTCCTGCGCCGCGAAAACGTGGGGGCGTCGGGCTACCGCCGGTCGTGGACGGACAACCTGCTCTGGCATCACGGTTGCCACGCGGTGGACACGGCCTTGTGGCTCGTCGGCGCGAAAGTGGGTGCGGTCGAGACGACGTCCGTGATCGCCCTGCCGGACGCGCACGTGGGTGCCCCGCTAGACCTGGCGCTGGTGATGCGCACCGCGACCGATCGATTGGTAAGCGTCTCGATGTCGTACAACAGCCACCTGTCGCGCTACGACTACATGGTGGTTGGTGATGAGGACACGCTGGAGATTCGCGACGGCGTCATTCGCGACCGGTTCACCACCGGTCCGGTCGAGACGGCGCGCGAATCCCCCGGGCCATCGCCAGTCATGCGACAGGATCGCGAGTTTGTTGACGCGATCCGAGAAGGTCGGAGCGCCGCGATCTCCCCGGGTGACGTCCTGCCGGCGATGGAGGCGCTGCAAGTTGCGCAGGACGCCGCCGATGCCGTTGGCGCCGCCTCGCTCACTCACCAAGCTGCAGGCGCTCACGTGGCGTAGGCGCGCGGAGCACGACAGAACTCCGCTCCCGCTTCGTGATCCGTAGCGCAGCGCCTCCGAAGGAGGTTGTACGCGGCGGGGGAGGGGGCCATGAAGATCACCGCTGTCCGATTGATCGCCCTCACCGCCGCAAGGCAGGAGCCATGCCCATGAAGATCACCGCCGTCCGCCTGATCGCCCTTGCCGGCGAGATGACTTTCCCCGGGACGTTCTGGGAGGAGAGACTCGTCCGCCCACTTGACCTGTACCCGCAGCATCGAGATGACCCGCCGGCGTGGCTCGAGCTGATCGGGCCGGACCGGTATCGCATGCGCAGCACGTTTGTGCGGATCGAAACTGACGACGGGGTGCACGGCATCGGCGGGCCAATCCCCGAGGAGCAGGCATACGCCGTTGCGCGGCAGATGCGCTCCTTGCTGGTGGGGCAGGATCCGCTCGCGATCGAGTACCACTGGGACCGGATCTACCGCTCGATGGTGCACGGGCGCAAGGGCACCGAAATGATGGCGCTCTCGGCGGTGGACTGCGCGCTCTGGGACCTCAAGGGGCGCCACCTGGGGCAGCCGGTCTACCGCCTTCTTGGGGGTCCGACGCGCGAGTCGGTGCCGGCCTACGCGAGCTGCCTCGGGTTCTCGGTCGATCCGGAGCGGGCGGCGGCGCGCGCCCGGGAGTTCGCCGCGCAAGGGTGGCGGCACCAGAAGTGGTTCTTCCGACACGGGCCGGGGTCGGGCAAGCCAGGCATCGAGTCGAACGTCGCCCTCGTCCGGGCGCTTCGCGAGGCCGTTGGGCCGGACGACGACATCATGCTCGACGCGTGGATGAGCTGGGACCTGCCGTATGCGATCCAGGTGGGGCGCCGGATCGCCGAGTTCCATCCACGTTGGGTAGAGGAACCAGTCCTGCCGGACAAGATCGACCAGTACGCGCAGGTGCGCCAGGCGCTGAACGCGATGGGCATCCCCGTCTCAGGTGGCGAGCACGAGTACACGCGGTGGGGCCTCAAGCAGCTGATGGATGCCCAGGCGGTCGACGTCTTGCAGCCGGACATCTACTGGTGCGGCGGCATCTCGGAGACGCTCAAGATTCTCGCAATCGCCTCAACGTTTGACCTGCCGGTCATCCCGCACGGCCACTCGACGCCAGCCACGATGCACGTGATCGCGGCGATGCCACCGAACCTGTGCCCGCTGCTGGAGTTCCTGGTGAAGTGGAACACCGTCCACCAGTGGTTCCTGAAGCACCCAATCTGGCCGACCAACGGGAGCGTGGCGGTGTCGGTGCTTGACCGGCCGGGCGTGGGAATGGACCTTGACGAGGCTAAGGTCGAGTCGCGGGCGGAGCTGTTTGCCTGACGCGGAAGCCAAGCCAACCGTAGCCTCCGAGGACGCGTCCGATGCACGGGGTTGGGTCAGGTAGCCCTTTCATCTTCCCGTCGTATGCCCTCGTTCCTCTTGGGCCTTCCGTCTCTGGGCGCCGTGTCGCATGGCTCGTCCTTCGCCCTGCCGCGCGGGGTGGTCGGGGTCGGGGAGGGGGCTTTCTCCCTCAGGGGAGGGCCCACGGGCCGAGTACTCGGAGGACGAAGACGATTGCCGCTCCAGTCACTAATGACAGAACCCCTCTCCCGCCGGAGCAGGGGAGGGGCAGGGGGGCGATATAGAGCCGTGGAGGGGCACTCCGGCCCTAGCCGAGCGCGACGGTCAGCGCCGCCTGGGCGTCCGTGTAGTCACCGATGATCTCGCACGTGTGGGCGCGGGAGTCGTATCGGGTGACGGTGAACTTGCCGTCAACGGGCAGGCGAACGATCTGGTGCACTTCGGCATCGGACGCACGACGGCGAAAGGTCACCCACTGCCAGTCGGCGGATGCCCTCACGGAAGTGCTTCCCGCCTCACGAAGCTTTCCGATGAGCCAATGCCAGTCGGCAGGTTCGCCAATTCGTTTCGTTTGGGGCATCCTTGAGATATCAGGCTTGGTCCGCCGTGGTTCCATCGTTCGCATCCTTGCGCGCTACTTGTACGAATTGTCGGCGCGGCAGCCGCCTGCCTCAAGTACACACTGGGCGCGGAATGGCAACTCGGGAACACGATCTTGAAGAACTCGTGCCGTCGGGCGCCATGCCCGACTATGCAGCAAGCACACGTCCCGAGCGCGAACCAACTAATCGCCCCTCGGAGACGGCCACCGTGCCATTGACGAGGACGTGGCTGATGCCGTCGGGGTAGACGGCGGGGCGGTCAAATGACGCGCGGTCAGCGATGGTGGCGGCGTCGAAGATGGTCACGTCGGCCGCGAGCCCCGGTCGCAGGATGCCCCGGTCGCGAAGGCCGAACTTCGCGGCCGGCATCCCCGTGAACTTCATCACCGCCTCCTCAAGCCGCAACCAACCACGGTCACGCACGTAATCGCCAAGGACGCGGGCGGTCCACCCAAAGCTCGCCGGATGATTGACCATCGGCGCCAAGGGTCCATCCATCGATGCTGTCCACGCGTCCGCTTCGATGGCAACCAACGGGTGGCGCAGCAGTTCGCGCAGGTGGTCGTGGGACTTGACCTCCCCAAACATCCCCGCGTCAGCGATGCCTGGCCCCTCGGCCTGCAAGATATCGAGGTAGGCATCTAGTGGCTGCTTGCGCACCGCGTCGGCAATGTCGATGAACGACTTGCCGAAGTGGTGCATGGAGTTGGATGTCCGCCCAAGCCACAGGATGTCCCACTCCCCACGGGCCACCATCAGCCAGTAACGGTTCAAGTCACCCTTGACTCGCTGGCGGATCACCGGATCTCCCAAGCGCTCGGCCGCGATCGCCGGCCCCTCATCGAAAAGCCATGGGGGAAGGACCGCCGCCATCAACCCGAGGCCGGCAATGTAGCTCGTCGTGTCGCAAGAGACGTCGACCCCGCGAGCCCGGGCGGCCTCCTGCACGTCCATGGTCGCCTCCCATGCACCGTCCGGGGCGCCACGACGCTTGTTGTTATGGCTCACCTGCAATCGAGCGCCAGCCTCCTCGCAGATGCCGACAATCTCTTGCACCGAAGACACGAAGGCCTCGTTCCGCGTCCGTTGGTGGCAGGTGTGGATGCGGTCACGGCGGGCGACGACGCGGGAGAGAGCGAGCAACTCGTCGCGCAACGCCGCGCGCCCCGGCACGAACTCGAGCCCGGTGGAGAGGCCAATCGCCCCTTCATCGAACGCCTGGTCAACGAGACGCGCCATCGCGGCGATCTCGTCTGGGGTCGCAACGCGCTCCTCACTCCCCATCACCGCGCTCCGGACCGCGGCGTGACCCACTTGGAAGGCAAAGTTTGCGCCAATGCCCCCTTGTCGGACGTGGTCGAGATAGTCGCCGAAGCTCGCCCAAGCGATCGAAATGCCCGGCGACGTGCGCGCGACGTCGGACGCGAGTCGCGCCTCGTTCAGTGCGGTGACCGGTGCGTACGACATCCCGCAGTTGCCGACGATTTCCGTGGTGACGCCTTGCATGAGCGTGCTGTCGGCCCCGCGGTTCGCCAGCAGGCTCCAGTCGGAGTGCGAGTGGCAATCGATGAAGCCGGGGGCAACTATCAAGTCCGAGGCGTCGATATCGGTCGGGGCGTCAGCACCTTCAAGGTTGCCGACGGCGACGATGCGACCGTCGGCAATGCCTACGTCGGCACGCACCCACGGTGCACCGGTGCCATCGATGACCCGCCCATGCCGGATGACCACATCGAGTGCCATGGCCCCTCCCATGCAGGCGTGACGACGGTTGCCCGCAGCTCGCAGGCTACCCGACGAGGTGGATGAACGGCGCCTCGATGCGTTGGCGGTCAGCGACCGTCGGCTGCGATGCGGTGTCCCTCTGTCCAAGCGATAGCCTCGGCAAGCGCCCGCGCGGTTGACAACGGGTCGTACCTCATCGGGTAATGCCAGAAGGCGTGCTGACGGGGCGGCCCACGGAAGTCGAAGGCATGTGTCGCCTCGGCATAGACCGCGGCGCGATTTCCGGGCTCGGAAGCCAAATCCGCGCAGACTTCGGGAGGGGTAGCGGTATCGCCCGTGCCTTCCAAGAACAGCACTGGCCGCGTGAACGGACCAAGCGGAACTGCGCCATCCTCCGTCCGATTGCACACCGGATACCAGGCAATGCCAGATGCAATCGTCGCGGCTGCCTCCGCG
Source organism: uncultured Chloroflexota bacterium (assembly GCA_903836285.1). GTDB lineage: Bacteria > Chloroflexota > UBA11872 > UBA12225 > UBA12225 > CAILQO01. The sequence goes on along the minus strand of CAILQO010000526.1, from coordinate 3,488 downwards.
CTCCACGGGGCGTTTGCGGTCAACGTGCGAAGCACGGCCCAACCACCCTGACTTCCGCCTGAAACATGGATGCGCGTGAGATCCACGCCGTCACGCCCTCGAAGGTAACGGACCGCCGCTACCGCATCGGCGGCGCGCATATTGCCGCCGAACCTGTTAAACGTCAGCCAGTTCTCGGGTATTCCGCGGCTACCAAAGCTGTCCAAGACAAGCGCAACGTACCCCTGATCTGCCCACCAACGCGCGCGTTCGAGGTATCGGACATTCATACCTCCGCCACCATGCATCACCACAATTGCTGGCCGTGGCCCCGACCAAAAGCGTGCATCCGGGTCGTACCGACGCCCCCACAGTAAGCCAGTCCGATCGTAGGTTGGGACTATTCGGGTGAGTCCCAAGTCTCCAGTCTCTTCGCTACTTACGGTTCGACCTGTCCCAGGATCCAATACGGGTTGGTCGTGCGCGAAACCTATCGAATCGCTCAGGGGGCGCGACGCCGGCGATTCCGCGCCTGCAGCGATGGCAGTCCCAACGTGTGCGCCAGCTGAGCTGAACGTGAACGCAAGCGCGAAGATACAACGAACAAGTGAACGTACCCGACAGACCGGGACGAACATCATTGCAGATGCCCCTTTGCCCAACAAGAATTTACGTCCTTCAATGGAGTTCGTCTAAATGATAGAAACCTCGTTGCTTGTCATTCCTCAAAGAGGAGGACAAGAGCCAGAAGCAAACGTTGCGCCGCTTTGCGCAGGCACGCCGACGGAGGAGCGTACTCAATGAGCAATCCCGCCACCAATCCCGGCGTCAGTGTCACCCTCTATCTTGAGGTGGTCTCTTCATGGTGCTATCACGCCGAAGCCGCGTGGGACGAGGTGCGGCTGCGTTTCGCGGGCGACGCGACATTCGATTGGCGAGTTGCCTTGATGGAGCCGACCGCGTACCCAGCGACCCGGGCGCAGGCGGACTGGTTCTATCGGCGCAGCGGGACGATCGTCGGTGCCCAGTGGATTCTGCATTCTGGATGGCTTGATTCTCGCGCGCCTGACGACTTCGTCGTGCCAAACCTCGTTGCCGAGGCGGCGCGCAGCCTTGGCGCCGGTGACGACCGCGTGCGGCGCGCAATCGCCGACGCCGCCTTGCGTCATGGCCAAGGTGTCGGCGACCTCGATGTCGCTGTCGCCATCGCCGCGGAGGCGTCCGGACTCGACCGTGACGCATTGCGCACCGCTTCGCTCGACCCGCGAACCCGGGTAGCGCTCGATGCATCTACTCGCGACTTCCATGTAATGGGCGCCACGCAACGACCGACGTGGGTCATCGAAAGCGAGATTGGCGATCGCGCGATGCTGTCGGGAACGTGGCGCGCGGCCCCAGTGATCGCCGTGGTTGAGGCCACGCTGGACGACCTGCGGGCGTACCGGTCGCATGCCGCTCACTACGGCGTCGTGGGCAGTTAAGCGCCGCGGGTCCGAGAAACGTGGGAAATGGCGCGGCCGCGTGTGCCGCGAGTGCCGCATCACCTCAGCGCGCCCACGCGTGAAAGCAGTCGTCGCTCGATCTGAAATCTGCATGAAGCCGCCCATGACGTTCCTGAAAGACGAGACGGCGGAGGCGTGCGGCATCGCGGCCGTTAACTCCCTTTGGCCCTTCAGGCCGCCGACATCTAAGGCGGACACGGGGAGATGCGCCCTACGGGCAAGATACAGGCGGACGGGCCGACTGCCATCGGACCGTCGGACGGACTCGGGTGCCTGCCAGCACCACACCGTCATGGCCGCGGCGTATGCCAGCGCCACGGCCAGCCTGCCTGACTTGAACGAAGGACGGTTACCGGGCGACAAGGCTCGTCGCCGGCAACCGAGAGCTTGCGACCCGCCAGATGCGCGATGGGCTCTGTCGCGCGTCTGGCGACGCCATCCTCCCGGGTGGGCGTGAGCGGAGTCACGCCAACGCCACGAACCGCGATAGGGAGATCGGGACATGGCACTGCGGATCAACTACAACCTCGCTGCGTCGGTCGCGCAGCGAAGCCTGGGGTCGAGCCAGGACAACTACGCGCAGCAGGCGGAGCGTCTCGCCACCGGCTTGCGGATCAACAAGGCATCCGACGACGCCGCCGGCATGGCGATTTCGGAGCGGCTGAAGAACCAAGCGCGCGGGCTCAATCAAGCCGCCCGGAACGCGCAGGATGGGATTAGCCTGATCCAGACCGCTGAGGGCGCGATGGGAGAGGCACACAACATCCTCGCGAGAATGCGCGAACTCGCCGTGCAGGCCTCCAACGACACGATCACGAACACCGACCGCACGAACCTGCTCACGGAGTTCACGTCGCTCTATGCGGAAATCGACCGCATCGCGACCTCCACTCAGTTCAACGGGACCGCAATCCTCAATGGGGCCAATGGGAACGGGCTGAAGTTGCAGGTCGGGGCGAACAAGGACAGCAGCGGCGACAACCTCATAACGCTCAATGTCAGCCCGTCGAGTGGCTTCCAGCCAACTCGTTTGGCAGTGACGATGTCTGACATGGGCGTCACGTCGCAGTCGGTGGCAAACCTCGCAATCTCGACGCTCGACGCCGCCATCAATGCCGTCAGCACCGCGCGGACGAGCGTTGGTTCAATGCAAAGCCGTCTGGAGAGTGCAAGTCGCTCGATCGCGGTGGCGTCTGAGAACGCCGCAGCGGCGAATAGCCGGATTGCGGACGCCGACATTGCCTTGAGCATGAGCGAACTCGTGCGCGCTCAGATCCTGCAGCAGGCTGGCATCTCGGTCCTGGCGCAGGCAAACCAGGCGCCGTCCTTGGTGCTTCAGCTCCTCAAGTAACCGCAACGGGGGCGCAATCCGGGGTGCAGGCTGCCACCTTCACCCGGGTTGCCCGCGGGGCGGTCGCCCGATCATGATGCAGGCGCCGGGGCTCCCGGCGCCTTTTCTTTTCTGCAGACACGCACTTCACCCCGCTAGTCAGACCGCGTCATGCCCTTCGACTCGCGTACCACCATTGGCATCGATGGCGAGAACTGACACGGCCGGGTCGTCACCGACGCCGCGGGGAACAGCCACGATTGCTCTCCATAATTTAGGGACCACTCCACGCGGAACAGCAGAAACGGCACCCGCGATGTCTGGGCAGAGGCCCGGAAGCGCTTCATGGAAGTAGCCGTTGGGAACGCCCACGACCGCCGCGACGACGAGACTCATGGGTACCCGCTTCAAGCTCGTTCCGAGGCGCATCCACAGCTTGCCTACGCAGGCAAGCCGCACGAGAGTGGGACCGGCAGCGCCCGGAACTGAGCCGTCGGAGGCAGCTTGCCGACGGTGCCCCGAATGCCGCCGCCCGTCAGGCGCCGTGCTCCACCGTGAGCTACGAATATCATAGTTTATATTGGTAAAATTGATATCTTGAGGAAATTCTGACTGTACATGCATTCCCAATAACTGCACGTCTGTGATATCGGCGTATCTCGGGCATTCCTCGCAAT
>CAILQO010000525.1 GCA_903836285.1 uncultured Chloroflexota bacterium | reverse complement strand
GTCAGTGGGTGCAGGCGCACGGCATACCCGGCAGCCAGGATCAAGGCATTGATGCGCATCGCGGAAGGCAGAACGGCTAGACCTGGACGTAGATGACGCCGTCATCCACGCGCACGGGGAAGTGGCGCAGGCGCTTGCCGTCGTGCACGAGACATACGCCACTGATGAGGTCGAACTCCCACCCGTGCCACGGGCAGGCGAGGATTTCGCCGTCGCGTGCCCACTCAAACCGTCCATACGATGAAGGGAGGGTGGTGCCGTCAACGCGACCGCCGCAGATGGGCACGCGCTCGTGCGGGCACAGGTCCTGCACCGCGACGACGCGACCGTTTACGTTGAAGACGCCGACGTCGAACGTACCGGCCCGCACGACCCGGCGATCGCCGGGCACCAACTCCGCGGCCGGCATGACCGTCCACCATTGCCCGCGCCGGCTCGTGTTTCCGCCGGTCGTGGTCACTCGTAGCCGCCAAGCGTGCCGGGCGTGGCGGGCAGCGACGGGGCAGTGCCGGGGCGGGACCGTGCATGCGCCACCCCAGTGCCGGCCGGATCCAGTCCGTACAACTCACAGGCGGTCAGGCCCATGACCCGCGCGCGGATATCCGCCGGGAACGCCGCGGCAGTGAAGTCCGGGGTGTCGCCGTCCCAGTGGGGGAAGTCGGTCGAGAACATCGCCATGCGTTCGGCCGGGAACATGCGCATCACCTGACGCACGTGGTCCGGGTTTGGCGCCTCCTCGATCGGTTGCGTCGTCAAGCGAACGTGGTCGGCGGCGATCTCGCTCGGCGCGCGATCCAACCACGGGGCTGTCATCCGCAATGCACGCCAGTTCTTGTCGAGGCGCCAAAGCAGCGCGGGCACCCACGCGACCCCACCCTCAACGAGGACGAATCGCAAGGTGGGGTGCCGTTGGAATGTTCCTTCCGCGATCAGGCTGACCAGATGCGCCTGAAAGACCCCACTCAGAGAGGTATGCCACTCAAGGTAGCTTCCGGGTTGTCCGACGGCCGTCGCCTGCAATGACACGCCCACACCCTCGAAACCGGGGTGAACGGCGACTGGCAGGCCAAGTTCGCACGCCGCGTCGTAGATCGGATCGAAGAAGCGCCGCCCGAGGGCCATCGGCGTGGCACTCGGCATGAGGACCTGCACAACTCCCTGCGTGCGCCCGACACGCCGGATCTCACTGGCCGCGAGGACAGGGTCGACCGGCGACACGAGGATTGACGCGCGGTACCGGGGGTCGGCCGGCAACCAATCCTCAAGGATGGTGTCGTTGGTCGCTGAGGCGATCGCCGCGCCCCAGTCCGACTCCGGCGTCACGGCGAACGTGAACGATGCGAGGTTGAGCATGCCGTACGTGATTCCGTTGCGATCGAGGTGATGCTCGGCCATCGCGTACGGGTCGGTGTCGATGTACCGGCCATCGGGCAGGCGGGTGTCGCGCCGGATGACCCCGTTCGGGTTCCAGTAGCCGCTGCCTCCGGCACCGCGACTGCCGGACTGCCACCGCGACCGCCACGGCTGCGGGAGGCGTCGCTCGATCGCCTTCGCGTCCGGCGTGAAGTGGATATCGCAATCGACGATCGTCAGGCCCGATGCGGCTCCGGCGGGGATTGACGGGCGCAGCGCACCGGGAATCGCATCGGCTGCGACCGGCCCGTCAAGTGACGGTGGTTGCGACGTGGTCATCCACTCCTCCTCACCGTCGCGATGCTAGCAACTTGCTCGCACATGCGCCCTCCGGTGCGCAGCCGGGGCTCACGCGCCAAACGGCCACCGATACCCGGCGGGAACATGACCCGCCGCGGCGACCAGCCGCTGCAACTCCGACGGCGCCATCCAGAGCGCTGGCGGAGCCGGGGCCATCTCAGGAAGGCGGGAACCGGCAACGAACGTGGCGACATTGCGCAGACGGGCGGTCCCGTCCCGGCGATTGCCCCGCACGTCATAGAACGCATGGTCACCATGGTCGAGTGCGAACACTGCAACATCGGCAATCGCGCCGGGCCGCAGTGTGCCAAGGTCGTCGCGCCCGAGTGCCTTGGCGGGTGCCGCCGTGGCGCGTGCGACGACTGCTTCGACATCCATCCCGAGGGCAAGGAACTTTGACATCACCGTCGGCAGGTCGAAGGCTGGGCCGTTGACCGCCAGCTGGTGCAGGTCGGTCGAGATGATGTCGGGTGGCCTCCCTTGGGCAAGCAATGCCTCGGCGGTGAGGAACGAGAAGCCTCCGGCACCGTGCCCGATGTCGACGATCATGCCCCGGTCCCACGCCCGCGCAACCTCAGGGCGGATCGTCCCGTGGTCATCAACCATGCGCATCGTGTTCCCGTTGAACGCGTGCGTGATGCTGTCGCCGGGCCGGAGGCGCGCGACGATCTCCTCGATGGCCGGTGGTGCCGCCCCAAGATGAACCATCACCGGAAGACCCACCGCTTGCGCGGCGCCGAGGGCGCGGTGCAGGGGTTCGAGTCCGTGCGGGTTCACGTCCGGTGAACCCATGCGCACCTTCACGCCGATGAGGTGTCCCCGGTTCGCCTCGATGGTGCGGATGCAAAGGTCGACGTCAAGGTTGTCAAGGGATGCCAACTCGTGAGTCGCCGAGGCAAGGCCGGCGGTGGCAATGTTGAGGAACGCGAGAATGCGTGACCGGGCCGGTCGCACGCACCAGTCCCGGAACGCCGGCCACGTCGTCGCTCCGGCCGACCCCGCGTCGACCCACGTCGTCACACCGGTCCGCCACGCCACCGGATCGGGGTCGATGCCCCAGTAGGTTGCACCGTGATAGACATGCACGTGGTAATCAATCAAGCCCGGGGTGACGAGATGGCCGGTGGCGTCGAACGACTCGCGGGCGTCATCTGGGGCAATCGACGGGGTGACCGCCGCAATGCGCCCATCCCGAATGCCCACGTCGAGGCGGCCTCGCGTGCCAGTCGCCGGGTCGATCACCTCGCCCCCGCGGATCGCTAGATCGTACGTCGCCATACCGTTGGTGCCTCCCGTGCGCGCGCCCGCCTCACTCATCGGCGCCGCGTGGGCAGCATACGGCGATGACAGGGGCAAGGCTATCCTGCGCCAGGCGCCGCCGAAACGGTGGCGACGGGGAGACGAAGTGACGGAGACCGGAGACTTCACGGCGCTTTGGGCGGCGGGGGCACGCGTGGGCGCGAAACTGGTGGCGCGCGGCGAGACGGTCGCGGTCGCGGAGTCATCGGCGGGCGGGTTGGTCAGCGCAGCACTGCTTGCGGTGCCGGGGGCCTCGGCCTACTTCCGCGGAGGCGCGGCGGTCTACACGCTTGATGCAAAGGTACGTTTGCTCGATAGCGACGCCTCGCACATGACCGAACCTCGGGCGGCGACGGAGGCACACGCTTTGCGCCTCGGACAAGCCGTCCGCCATCGACTGGGTGCCACGTGGGGCGTCGGCGAATCCGGCGCGACTGGCCCGACGGGTAATCGCTATGGTGATCCACCCGGCCACTCGTGCGTGGGGGCGGCCGGTCCCGATGGCACGTGCGTCACCCTGACGGTCTTGACCGGGCACGGCGAACGCCTGCCCAACATGGTGGCCTTCGCAATCGCCGCTTTGGAGACCCTCGAACGAGCCATCGAAGGCACAAACAGCTAGTGTGAGTGCGTCCCGGTTGAGCGAATCGTTCGGGCGGGGCGTTTGCTAGCATCCGCCACCGTGAACGTTGTCCCGACACCCCTGCCGGGCCTCTTCGTTATCGAACCTCGCGCCTTTCAGGACGCGCGTGGCTGGTTCCTTGAGTCGTTTAATGAACGGGCGTTTGGCGCTGCCGGCCTGAACGCCACGATGGTGCAGGCGAACCATTCACACTCACGGCTCGGCACCGTCCGGGGCCTGCACTTCCAGAACCCGAATCCCCAAATAAAGCTTGTCCGGGTGGTTCAGGGCGAGGTGTTCGACGTGGTTGTCGATGTCCGGCGCGGGTCGCCAACCTTTGGGAGGTCATTCTCCGTGACGCTTTCGGCGGCAAATCGCCGCCAGTTGTGGGTACCTGTCGGGTTCGCCCACGGGTTCTGCGTCACCTCAGACGCCGCCGACTTCACCTACATGTGCAGTGACTTCTATGCGCCGGCGACGGAGCGCGGCATCCGTTGGGACGATCCGGCGCTGCAGATCGCGTGGCCGACGATTGCCGGAAATGGCGAGGCCCTTGTCGTCTCGCCGAAGGATCAAGCACTCCCGACGTTGGCCGAGGTGCTTGCGTCAGACCCGGACCACCTGCCCGAGTGGGTCGAGTCGACCGGCTGACCAAGACGCGGGCAGTCGGCGCATCAGGCGCCGGTCGGCCCGCCGCGCATCGCCCACCACCCGAGGCCTCGGGTGGCAAACGAGGCGACGAAGATCGCCGGCACCCACTCAATGGGCACGGCTGCCGCCACGGCCCCTGCGATCAGCGACCCGAACGCTCCGGAGATTCCAATCGCCGCGGCATACGTCCCAAGGTAGGCCGGCCGATCAGCCGCCGGGGCCAGTTGCAGCAGCCGTGCGGACATCGCCAGGCTGTATCCACCCCACGAGAGCCCGGCGAACAAGTTGAGGGGCACGGCGACCCATGGGTCGAAGACGACCAGCCACCCGAGCGGCACGAGGGCAGCGAGCGCCCCCGCAACGCCAAGGACGCGCCGGGAGCCCTGACGGTCGATGTAGCGCGCCCAAATCCGCTGCGAGGCGATAGCGGCGAGGCTGCTGACCAGCGACAGCGCGCCAAGATAGCTTGCCGGCATGCCAAGGTGCTTTACAAGCCAGATTGGCGAGGCTGGGCCGATCATCGATGCGCCACCCTGCAGGATCGCGGCGCCGATGACAATCGTGCCCAAGGCCGCCGACTGGGGCGCGCCAAGGCGCCTCGAGATCAGGCCCCATACCCCACCGGTTGGCTCAGGCCCAGGGGGGCGGCGCAATGGACCGGTCGCCTGCGACAACGACGTTGACGGCGTTGGACCCGCCCGTGTTGCGAGTTCGTCGACGGCGCGACGATCGATGGCGACCCGCCGATCAGTGGCCACCAGGCCAGCGTAGGCCCGCAAGCCACCAAGTCCCGCCAAGGCGGCGACGACGAACCCAATGGCGTATCCCCAGACCCCCGGGACAGCCCCAAGGAGCAACGTCATGCCGGCGGTACCCACGAGGATGCCGACCCACGTGGCGATCGCCCGGTCGGCGAGATACCGGGTGCGGCCCCCCTCACCTCCGGCGGTCGATGCACGCGCACCCATGGCAGGGTTGGCCGCCGCCGAGGCGATAGATGAAATCCCCAAGAGTGCGACAAATATCGAAAGTGCGACCGCCGGATAGCCCGCGGCGTAGATCGCGGCGGGGATAGTCCCGGCGACCAACCAGGTGCCTCTCGCAACAATCGCCGCCCCATACACACGCCGGACGGACGAACCCCTGCGCGCCCACGCCGCGCCCTGCAGCTGCAAGCCGTTGGCGAGGAAGGTGTTCAGGGCAAGCAACAAACCGAGGATGCCCCCGCCCGCGCCTAGTTCCACGGCGAATGCCGAAAGGAACGAGGCTGACGGACCGTTGCAGAGGGCCGCGAGGAACGAATCGAGCACGCCCCAACGCCACACTGGCAATGGGACGCGGCCGGGGACCATCCGTTGCCCACCGGAGCCGGGTGGGTTCTCGGATTGGTCCGGTTGGCGCACCACAACCCCTCCACTGCCCGGCATCGCCGCTCCGCCCCGTCGCACCGACCGCGTGTGCAGTCAGCCCGGGACGAGCGGACCACGCTCGTTGGTATCCTAACCCGCATTGAATCAAACGAGGTGATCTGGATGGCATCGTCCAAGAACGCGAACAAGCGTCGGCTCCGCTGGCGCAGCAAGAAGGCGAACCACGGCACCAAGCCGAACCACGGCAAATAGGTCCCGGCACAGCCAGGGCGTACCCGTCACGCTTCGGCGGCCACAGGTCTCCCGGTGGCCGTTTTCGTTTTGGTTGACCGGTGGGGACTGCGGGCGTCTGGCGAGGAATCCCCACAACCGGCGGTCAGGACCGCGTGACGACTGCCAAGCTTTGCCTGCCCCACCGGACTGCCTGCGCGCACGTCGGGAACCAGACGTCGAGCTCGTCCGGTCCGTAGTTTGCGTTGCGGTCAGTGACGACCACTTCACCGTACCCGGGAACCGAGAACCGGGATCCGATCGGGACCGACGCGCCGGCCGCCGCGGTTCCAGGTGCCGGCGATGTTCCTGAAGACGTCGCGGAGCGCAAGCAGTAGGCGGTAACCGTCATGTTGCGCGTCGGACCGACGGGCGCGGCGGTGGGAGGAACCCGGGTTGCCACGGGGGGAACCCGGGTCGGTGTTGGCGGCACCCTTGTCGGGGGCACTCGCGTTGGTGGCACCCGTGTGGGAGGTACGCGAGTCGGGGGCACCCGGGTCGCGGTAGCGACCAGGATGGGCGCCTCGACGCCACCTGCATCCTCTGTGGAACTGCCAGATGGGTCGCCACCATCGCCATCAGGGACGCCAGTCGATTCGCTCGCCCCGGCGGTCTCCGCAGGCGGGGGGCCGACCTGTTCGCCGGGAAGCAGGATCGATGCGAGCGGCGTGGATGCCACGGGTGCCGCGTCTGAAGAAGCCGGTCGGGTACTCGCCAGGACGACCTGCCACGCAAAGGCAGCTCCCACGACGGCGGTGACTACGTGGCCCCACGTGAGACCGCCAGGTGTCGCACGCGCGGGCCTGCCACCGAAGCGAGGCACGGTCTCCCACTGGCCAGACGTCGCCAATTGCAGGTCTCGGCGACCAACGAACGGGGAAGCCGGTCGGGGGGCTCCCGCCGCCGGCCACGTGTCTTCTGCACTCCCGATCACCGCCGGCCAGTCTGCGCGTGATCTCCCAGGCATCCGCAGGACGCCCGCACGTGGCTTGACGTCGGCGTCGACCGTCGCAGGCGAGGGCACGGCGCGCCACTCGCTTCCGGAGCGGCCGGGAATCGTCGCAACCCGCGGCGCTCGTCGCCCCTCGGTGGAGCCAACCCAATCGAATCGCGCCGACGCAAGACCCACGGTCGTGTCGTCGCGATCCCGAGCTGATGGCGATGCTCGATCCGAACGAGCAGGTCCCGCCGCTGCCGGCCAGTCAGGCCGGGACCGAGCGGGTGCCCATGCGTCGGGCCACGGCAGTATGGCCGAGCCGTCCAAGGCAGAACGTTCCCGCGACGGTCTTCCACGCCTCACCGGGGGCGTCGGCAGGACCCACCCATCGAGATCGTCGTCAACCACCAACGGGGGAGTACGCGGCGGACGGATCGGTTGCACCGTTAGCGACGAAACCAGCGAGGCTCCGACCGTCCGCCCCGAGGACGAGGTCCGGGAGGTCACCGACATGGCGTGCGAGTCCAAAGACACCCTTCGCAGGTCGCTTGCGGCGTCGCCAAGGGCCGGATGCCTCGACGATCGCAGGGCGTAATCGGGTTCGGCGGGCGCGCCGCCGGGGCGTCGATCTTCCGTGAACGAGTCACGGTCCTGAGCGAGTGCCTGCCACAAGCCGGGCGAGGCATCGCGCGGGCCACGGCGCAACGGTCGTGGCGTTCGGTCGCGGCGGGAGTATCGGTCGTCCATGCAGCGCTAGGGTGTGCCCAGAGCGCACGAGGGTGCGCAGCGGCAGCCAGCCCGATAGCAACGGGTTCGGCCATCGTACCAACCTCTCCGCCAAACATGTCAATCGAGGCCTTTGGGTTGTCAAGAACACGGTTGGCGCAGGCCCATGGCCTGATCGGACACGGGCCATCTTGCCTGCGCCGAAAGCGCGCCACTACACTGCGGCGATGCCCCGGCGGCAATCCGCGGGCGACCGGCCACAGCCGGCATTACGAGGAAGAAGAGAGACCCATGGCTAGCAGCCCCGCGACGGCCCGTCCGCCGGCCCCGCCACTCCCGCCGGGCGCACCGCTCCGGCCGTTCAGCCTGCCGCAGACCTTCCAGAACCCCACGCGGGTCATCACGGGCGAGGGGTGCGCCGCCGAAGTCGGCCCCCACGCTGCGCGCCTCGGCGCGACCAAAGTGATGGTTGTCTCCGACCCGGGCATCGTGCGCGCCGGCATCCCCACCGCCATCATTGAATCGCTCCATGCCAGCGGCATCGAGACGCACCTGCACAGCCACGTCGAACCGGATCCGCGCATCGAGCTCGTCGAGGAAGCGCTTCAGGCGTACCGCGCGTTCGGTGGCGAACTCATCGTTGCCGTCGGTGGTGGTAGCGCGATTGATGTCGCCACCGCGACCGCCATCCTCGCCACAAACCCCGGTCCGCTGCGCGGGTTTGAGGGGTGGGAGAAGTTCCCGAACGCCCCAGCGCCGCTGTTTGCCCTGCCCACCACAGTCGGCACCGCCGCCGAGGTAACGCCGTTCGTCGTCATTACCGACGCCGCCGCCAAGTTCAAGTTCACCATCGGGTCCCCGAAGGCCGCGCCCCTGATCGCCTTCCTCGACCCGTTCCTCGTCCTCGGGTTGCCGCCGTCGATCACCGCCGCGACGGCGATGGACGCCCTTACCCACGCAATTGAGAGCTACACCAGCCTGCTTTCCACGCCAATCAGTGAGGGGATGGCGTTGCAAGCGATCCGCATGATCTCAACGCACATCCGCGCCGCGGTCGCCAACCCACGCAACCTCACTGCGATGAACGGCCTGTTGATCGGCGCAAACATCGCCGGGTTGGCCTTCTCGAACACTCGCCTCGGCAACGTCCACGCGACGGCTCACCCGCTTGGCGCCTTCTGGAAGATCCCGCACGGCGTGGCGAACGCGATCATGTTGCCCCACGTGATGGAGTTCAACGCACTCGCGTGCCCCCTGCGCATGGTTGAAATCGCGCAGGCAATGGGCGAACCGGTCGCCGGTATGTCGATGGCCGGTACCACCGAACACGAGGCGGCCCTACGTGCCGTCGCCGCGGTGCGCCGCCTCGAGGCCGAAATCGGGATCCCACCGAACCTCGGCGCCCTCGGCGTGGATCGCGCATCCATTCCGGAGATGGCGGCCGATGCGATGAAGAGCGCGAACATCGCCATCAACCCGAGGCTGACGACGATCAACGAAATCATCCGCCTCTACGAATTGGCAATGTAACCGCATGACGACGACGATCGAGGTCCGGCGCCACGCGATGCGCGCGCCCGGGGGCGTCCACCTGGTTCAGGCGGGTGTCGCCTTAGCGCGACGCGTCGGCGAAGGCCTCGGCCCGTTCGCCGTCGTGATCACGAGTCCGATCCCACGGGCCTTCGAGACAGCGATCGCGATGGGCTTCGCCGTTGATGACGTTGATGACCACCTAGCCCTCCTACCAAGCAAGGTGTTGGACCGGGTGGCATGGGACGGTGGGTTCGGTGCATGGGCAGCCGCCGCCAGTTCGAAGCCGGTTCGTACGCACCTCGGGGCGATGCGCGAGTGGCTTGCGAAGGTCGCCGCCGCCCTGCCGGACGGTGGCGCGGCCCTGATGGTCAGTCATGGGGGCATCGTCGAGTCGATCGGCGCGGCGTGTCTCGGCGACGGCGCCGCCACGTGGGGCGACCCGATGCGCTACGTCGAAGGCGTGCGCCTCGAGTTCGACCGCACCACGGGTCGCTTTTCGGGCGGGGTCGCGTTGCGGGTACCCGACTCGCCACCCGACATCCACTGACACCACGCCTCAGCCCGCGGCGCGGGCACCCGGGATCAGGTGGAGAACCGCCTCGGTCGCGACGGCAACGTCGGCCGACGCGAACGGTGCGGGCACGCGGCGGTGCACACGCCACCGTTCCAACTGGTCGTGCGCATGGCGCCCACCGGGAACTCCCGAGACGCCGCCAGGGATGACGTTTGTTGCCTGGGTTGGGTCGTCGAGAGCGACGACGTGCCGGAAGACCGACAGGCCGGTGATATCGAAATCTGGTCCCTCGGCCCAGGCGTACGACGCCGCTTGCAGGGTGTCGCCATCACCGCCGAGCGGCGCGACCGGCGGGTCGAGGGTGCCGCGAAGCTGCGGAAAGCGAACGCCAAGCGGGTGCGCGGCGTTGGTCCGGTGGCGCGCATCCCATCGCCACGCCGACGGGTCTGGCCCGGCCGACCGCACGGTGGCGGCCCAACCGTCGGCAAGCGCCGCGGGGATAGCCACGGCGGCGGCCACCTCCCACCACGCATCTGCAGCGGCGATGGCGTCCGCGTCGCGCCCCGCGCGCGGGTGGATGTCGGGCCGGACCGCTAATCCCGCACGGCGCATCAAGGCCGCCTGAACCGTCACGAACCACCGCGAGACGAGCCCCGTCCCAATCGGAAGCGGGTCGCGCACCAACCACTCCCATGTGGCCTCACCGACGACCGGCGCGAAGAGGTGCCGTGCAAGGGCGCGGCGCACGTGGCCGTACAAGAGTGCCTCCGGTCGTTCCGGGCGCAAGTAGCCGTCGAAGCCTGCAAGCATGTCACGGGCGCGCCCGGCATCACCTTCAAGGTGACCGAGGCGGCCAATCAGGACCCCCCAGGCGCGCGCGGAGACCGACGTAACGTCGGCCTGCCACCCCGCAATCTCTTCGAGGGTGAAGACCCGGTCGTTCGCGAGTAACTCCACAAGTCGTTCGGCGCGCCACGGCGGCGAGAACGAATCGGCGATGTACGGGTCATCGCCATCGACGATTTGTTGATTCGCCGTGGCCACGTACCCCTCAGGTGGGTTGATCGACCGAGGGTTCCGGTCGTACGGGACTCGCCCACGCCACGCGTACGCGTCGGTCCAACCGGGGACAGGGAACTGGCGGAACGCCTCGTTGCCCGGGAGAACTGTGTCGGGCCCCGGCGCCCGATCCACGAGGACGCCCCGTGCTTGGTAGCCGATCGACCCATGGATATCGGCCGCAAGCATGTTGTTGACCGGGTCAACCCAGTCGGCCTGCGTCGCGAACAGCTCGGCGACGGTGGTGGCGTGAAGCATCGGCCGGAACGGCTCGAAGGCCTGACGCGTCGGGCCGTCGGTGGCAATCCATCGGAACGAAATCGCCCACCCTGTGCGCGGGTCGCCGTGCACGATAGGCCCGTGACGGGTGCGCCATGTCTCGACCGGCACATCGGGGGCGCCGGCAACGTGAATCGTGCCGGAGGCATGGGACGCCTCGGCCCATCCGTCAGGCGTGCGGTACCACCCCGGCCGTGCTGGGTCGAACTCCTCGATGTAGAGGTCCTGGGTGTCGGCGCACCCATGCGTGATGCTCCACGTCACCGACCCGTTGTGGCCGAAGTGCGGCAGTCCGGGCACGCCGGGAAAGGTCGCACCGGCGACTTGGAACTCGGGGCACACCAAATGAACTTGCCAATAGACCGTCGGGACATCGAGGCGTCGATGGCTGTCGTTGCACGCGACAGGCTTACCGGTCGTGACGCGGCTGCCGTGGACGACCCACGAGTTCGACCCACCATCAAGCGAGATCACCGGTGCGAGGGAGGAGAAGGCGTCGGCAAGGTCCGCGGCGCCGCGGGCCAACAAGTTCCCGACCGCGCCATCCACACCGGGCGGGAGGATTGTTGCCGTCCCGTGGGGTGACCGCAGGTCGACACGGGCGTACGCCTCGGGGCCGATACGCCGCAATAGGATCGCCTGAGCAAGCTTTTGTTGCCAGACGCCCATGTGGACGTGCCGGATCCGGAAGTTCGCGACCGAGTGCCATGCCTCCCATTGGGCGGGTGACGTCCCGGTGATGCCGAACTCCGGAGGGAGCGGCAAGCCCGACGCAATGAAGGCGTTGACTCCGAGGGCGTAGGCCTCGAACATGTTGCGCGTACCCTCGGACATCGCGTCAAGGTCGAGGAGTGCCGCATGACGCAAGTTGAGGCGTCGCGCAAGCAGGTCGGCCCCGACGGCCGATGGCCCGGCAACCTCGGCCCACGTGCCGAGGGCGCTTCGGCGGTCGAACTCCATCTGCCACAAGCGATCCTCGGCAGCGACGAACCCCTGCCCGAACCAGGCATCGGCCTCGCACGTCGCTTCGACATGCGCCACGCCCCACGAGTCGCGTCGCACAGTGACCGGCCCGCGGGATCCCGCGACCATGATCGTCCTGTCCATCTAACCGGCCCCTCCGGCGGCAGACGACTGGTCGTCGCCGCGTCGGCAGTGTAGGGCGAGGCGGTACCGGATGGGTCCGCGGATCATGGACGCGATTACGATGGCGACGCCGCGGCGTGACCATGCGCGTGACGCCCCGTCGGCGATGTGGAGGGGCGATGGCGACCCACGAACGTGAGACCGACATCCTTGTAGTCGGCGGGGGCACCGGTGGTGTCGCTGCCGCCCTGGCAGCGACGGCGATGGGCGCGCGTGTCATCGTCACCGAACCGACGGCGTGGCTTGGTGGCCAGTTGACAAGCCAAGCGGTGCCGCCGGACGAGCACCCGTGGATCGAACGCTTCGGATGCACGCGCCGTTACCGCATGTTCCGCGATGGCGTCCGCGCCCACGCTCGCGCCCACCTTCCCTTGACCCCGGCCGCCCGCGACGACGTCGCCCTGAACCCAGGCCTCGGCATGGTCTCTCGCCTGTGCCACGAACCTCGGACCGCTGTGGCCGTACTCGACGGAATGCTTGCCGGGGCACGAACACAGGGCCTTCTTGAGACATGGCACCACCTCGAACCGGTGGAAGCCCGCGTCGAAGGCGACCGCGTCACTTCCGTGATCTTTCGCGGGGGTCACGACGGCGACCTCGTGGAGATCCGGGCGAGGTTCATCCTCGACGCCACGGAACTGGGAGACCTTTTGGCACTCGGTAGCGTCGAACACGTCAACGGCGCGGAGTCTCAGGCCGAGACTGGTGAACCGCACGCCGTCGACGGTCCGGCGCAACCGATGAACGTGCAAGGGTTCACCCACTGCCTCGCCGTCGGCCTCGATCGCACCCCGGGTGCGCACCACGTGATCGCCCGCCCGGCGCAGTACGACCGGTGGCGTGACTACGTGCCGCGCCTCTCGCCCCCCTGGCCCGGCCGGATGCTTGCGTGGACGTACTCGCACCCGGTCGACCTTTCGCCGCGCACGCCGGTGCTGTTGCCGGAGGAGGCGCATGAGCCGGGCGCGTTCGCGTTGTGGACCTACCGGCGGATCATCGCCGTCGGGAATCACGTGACCGGTGCGCTCCCCGAGGAGGTCACCATCGTCAACTGGCCCCAGAACGATTTCATCGAAGGGGCGCTTGCCGATGTTGGCACCGAGGCGCGTGACGCTGCCCGTGAAGGTGCGAGGCAACTGTCGCTCAGCTTGCTCTATTGGATGCAGGTCGAGGCACCGCGGCCTGATGGAGGTGTCGGCTACCCGGGACTGCGACCCCGCGGTGACGTCACGGGCACACCTGACGGCCTTGCCATGGCACCGTACATTCGTGAGTCGAGGCGGATCCGCGCGCAAGCGACCGTGACCGAACAACATGTCGGAGCGGCGTGCCGCGGTGTTGCGCGTGGCGCGCCCGGCATCGGCGAAGTGTTCCCCGATAGCGTAGGGGTAGGTTGCTATCGCATCGACCTGCACCCGTCGACCGGCCGCGACAACTACGTCGACATCGACTCACTCCCGTTCACGATCCCATTGGGCGCGCTGTTGCCGGTGCGCGTGCGGAACGTGGTGGCGGCGGGAAAGGGCATCGGGACGACCCACGTGACGAACGGGTGCTATCGCCTGCACCCGGTCGAGTGGAACGTCGGTGAGGCCGCCGGACTCCTCGCGGCCCACTGCCTCGCCGCCAACACCGAACCCCACGCCGTCCGCAACAACCCTCGCGCGCTCGCGGACTTCCAGTCGCTCTGCCTTCGCCACGGGTTTGAACTCACGTGGCCGTCCACCGTTCACGCGGTGTAGCCGTCTCGGTACGACGTGATGTCATCCGCCAACACGACGTTTCGCCCGCGGCGCTTGGCTCGGTACATGATCTGATCGGCCCGGGCGAGGATCTCGTCAGGTCCGACGCGCCCCGCGACAAACGAGACGACCCCGAGGCTTGCGCCGATCGTGCCTCGCGGGACGCCGACCGTCTCGGTCGGGGCATTGGCGACCCCTCGTGAGATGCGTTCCGCGACCGCGACCGCATCGTCCAGGTTCGTGTGGGGCAGGATCACGGCGAACTCATCGCCCCCAATCCGACACGGCACATCGTATGACCGCACCTGCGCGCGGATGGCAAAGCGGGCGATGACGCGGACGACCGCGTCGCCTGCGAGGTGGCCCCACGTGTCGTTGACATACTTGAAGCGGTCGAGATCCATCATGACAAGCGCACCGGGAACGGCCACCGCACGGTGGTCGCGATCTAGCTCCTCACGCAGTCGCCGGTCGAAGCCCGCGCGGTTCAGGAGGCCCGTCAACGGGTCAGCGACGGCCAAGCGCGCGGCCTCCTCGTGCCGGATGGCCGTAACCAACCCGGCCCCAGCAACTTTGGCGAAGCCTGACAGTGCCGCTAGCCGTGACGCATCGACCTCGCTGGGGAGGCTGATCCCGACCACGAGGACCCCGACCACGAGTCGGCCCGACTTCAGGGGGACCGCCACCGCATGCGGGAGGCCGGGCCACGGCGAGGCGGGTGCGCCCGCGCTGGCTACCGCGATCTCCCGGCGATGAATGCCCGCGGAGGCGCGACGTGGCCGAAGTACGTCGCCAAGCCAGCCGTCAGCAACCGCGCGCGCGTATCCGGCGCGCAGTCGAGGTTGGCCGACCGACGCCAACAGAAACAGTTCCGTCGGCGGGCGGGCTGGAGTCGGGGGCATGGCAGCATGAGCGCCGATCAAATGGGGGTCAAGGTACACGACTGCCCGAGGGGCACCGACGAGACGCACCGCGGCGCGCACCACGGCGTTCGCCGCGCGCTGGCGGGTTGGGTGGCCCACAACTGATGCGGCGGCACGCATTGCATCGCGGACCGTGACCGAAGACACGACAACGTCACGCGCACGCACTGATTGCTGATCCGCCACCACCCCGACGCCAGTCAGGCGCGGGCGACCTCAACGACCCGGCCAGTGCGTGCGCTCTCCTCGCCCGCTAGCGTGATCGCGAGCGTCCGGACCGCGTCGGCATATGGTGTGCGAACCCGCGCCGGATCACGACGGCCCACCGCATCGATGAAGTCGGCATCCAACGCCTGCATCGGCGACTCACCGTATCGGCGCTCATCGGTGCGGTCGCCGGTCACGACCTTGAGGCTTGCCCCCCAAACCTCCACGCGCAGGTCGGCCGCGAAGAGGTGCAGGCCCGTCGGGAACCCTGCCGTCGACCCGCTACCAAGCACAGCTGTGGTGGCGATGCTGCCGATGGCGCCGCTGGCAAAATGGAGCGTGACCACACCCGTGTCATGGATGTCGAAACCCGGCACGTCACGATGGACCCGGAGGGCACCCGCGGCGTACACCCGTTCCACGTCGCCGAGGAAGCTGGTCATCAGGTCAACCGTGTGCGTCGCCTGCTCGACAAGTTGCCCGCCTCCGGTGGACCGCGCCCGCCACCACGGGGCTGCCGGAACACCTCCGAGCATGTAGCCAAGCGCCATGGCGATCGGGCGCCCATCCAACGCGCGGCGCGCATCATCCACGGCGCGCGCGTAACGAACCTGGTAGCACACGCTCGACACGAGGTTCTGTTGGCGGATCGCGGCGGCGACCTCGCGAGCAACGCCCAAGTCAAGCGTCACCGGCTTCTCGACGCACAGAGCGACACCCTCGGCGACAGCGGCGAGTTCGACGGCGCCGCGCGCTGCGGGCGGCGTGCACACGTACAGGGCATGCAAGCCAGCCTCGGCGAGCATCGACCGGTAGTCGGCGTACACCCGGGCGCGCAATCGCCGTGGTTCATCGGCGGGTCGGGCATTCAGGTCCTGTTGGGCGTTCACGCGCCGGATGCAGGCCTCGGCGGCGCCCGGAGCGACATCGGAGATGGCCACTACGTCCGCTTCAGGGATGCGCAGGAGGTTGACCAGATGCGTGACCGCGACGCCACCCGCACCGATGATCCCAACACGAACGGTCATTGCATGGGATCCGGCACCCGGCGGCACTGGGCACGCGCGGCGATACCCTGCGTCCCATGGCAACCATCACGCGCGTCAGGGGAATCCGCACGCGTGCCGACGGCACGTGGGCGATCGTGAAGATCGAGACGAACCAACCGGGCCTCCATGGCATCGGTTCTGCAAGCGACCACTTCCGCACCGGGGTGGTCATGGCCGCGATTGAGGAGGTTCTCGCGCCGAAGCTTGTCGGACGCGACACCGCCGACATTGAGGATATCTGGCAATCGACGCTGACCTCGGGATATTGGCGCAGCGACTCGGTGATGGGCACCGTCCTCGCCGGTGCCGACATGGCGTTGTGGGACATCCTCGGCAAGGAAGCCGGCCTGCCGGTGTACCGGTTGCTTGGGGGCCGATGTCGTGCGGCGGTGCCGGTGTACGCCCACGCGGCGGGTGACACCCTCGAGGCGCTGATGGATGACGTGCAGCGGTACCTTGACGACGGGTGGACGTACATCCGTTGCCAGTTGGGTGCGTACGGAGGTGGCGGCTTCCTGGAACCGGGGACCGGCGGGCGCCCACGGGCATCGGCCCTGCGCCCGCCGTTCGACACGACCCGGCGAGGTGCGTTCGACGACGAGGCGTATCTCGAGAACGTCCCGGCCATGTTCGGCGCCCTCCGAAACCGCTTCGGGTTCGGCCCCAAGTTCACGCACGACGTGCATGAGCACCTCCGTCCGCACCAGGCCGTCGCGTTGGCCAAGGCGCTTGAGCCGCATCGCCTGTTTTTCGTCGAGGACATCCTCCCCCCGGAGCACGTGGCTTACTACCGGCACATCAAGCAGGCCTGCACCACGCCTCAGGCGATGGGCGAACTCTTCACCAATGTGGCCGAGTTCCTCCCCCTGGTGCAGGAGCGACTGATCGACTTCATGCGCATTCGCGTGAGCAAGGCGGGCGGGATCACCCCGGCACGCAAAATCGCAAACCTGTGCGAGTTCTACGGCGTACACACCGCGTGGCAGGAAGGGGGGGACAACGACCCCGTGAACCAGATGGCGGCCTACCACCTCGACCTTGCCAGTTGGAATTTCGGCATCCAGGAAGAGAACCACTTCACGGACGACGAACTCGCAGTGTTCCCCGGTCACGCCGTGACCGAGAACGGGTACATGTACGGCAGCGAGGTGCCAGGCCTCGGACTCGACATCGACGAAGCGGCTGCGGGCGCCTTAATGGTCCCTGAACGGGCGGCACGCCCGAAGTTCATGGCCGAGGACCGGCGGGCGGACGGGACGATGGTGCGCCCGTAACGTC